>CABIKM010000016.1 GCA_902196205.1 Candidatus Methylomirabilis lanthanidiphila
CCCGATCCCCCCTTTGAGAAGGGGGGAACGGGGGGGATTTCGTGACGGGAGCGCAAGCAGACATTCGAAGCCATGGAGGAGATGTGGGATAAGGCCGGCTCGGGCGTGGCGCCCGGCCCTTACGGCTCGATCAGGCGAGCGCGAAACGCAAATCGGATCAGCCCGGTGCGGCTGTCGATACCCAGTTTCTGACGGATCCGCGCGCCATGGTTTTCGACGGTCCGAACGGATCGCCGCAGCGCTGCGGCGATCGCCTTGTCGGTCAGGCCTTGAGCAATGAGACGGAGAACCTGTAACTCGCGCCGCGTCAGGCGCTCGCCCACCGTCCCTTCCAATACGCGCTCTCCGAGCAGCACCGATTCTTTTCCAATGTGCGGATAATGAGAACTCTGGAGTGTCGCCGCGGACTCATCGGACTCGTCGAGATGGATCGTAAAGGCGCAGTTGAGCGGCGGTGTCTCAGAACATCGGCCAACAACGACTCTCGCGTAGCCGAGCGTCTCCACCGCAACCCCGGCAAAGAGCCCCGCAGCAAGCTCGCACAGATACGATCCGGATTCATGCGGCTCCGTGAACTGGGCCTCGGCTATTGTGACCGTGAACGCGTTCTCCGACTCGACCGCTACCTGCAGGTTCCATCCACACTGCTGCGCGGTCGCCTTCAGGCACTGCGCGCACGTCCGGCTGTCACACCGCCTCGCTACCCCATGTGCCAGCCGCCACTCGGACGCCGCGAGCCGTCCCTGCTCCGCCCCTACACCGCGCACGATCGTCTGGAACATCGATGGGTGGATCTGCTTGGCGGCTGCACGGATCACGCCGGCCAGCGCCTTGGTCAGCAGCGCCTGCGGACAGATCGGTCGGCGGCGGCTCTCGCGGTGAACCTTACGCATCACAGATCCCGATTATTCGCATTGTTTCTCGTTTTTCATGCTCTACGCAGGCCGGCGACCGTCCTGAGGTCGCGGCTCACACAGCACACCCATACTCTCTCCTCCATCGGAATTCCGCATCCTGGTGACGTACGTCGGCCACATTTTGCTTACACAGTGTAACCCCGCGTTTATTCTGTACTGTCATCACTCCTAATACAAGTGTACCACTACTTAGATATTATGGGTATTAGTACGTAGACAGAGGAACCATTTCATGCGTGATCCATTTCCTGCCGAATGCCACATACCGTTGGCAATCGGGAAATAACTTTCGCGACAGCCCTTCACGTGAGATAATGAACCCCATTCATAGGAGGATGCGACGGTGAACTACAAAGGGTTGCCGATCGGTGAACGCGCGCCGGTCATTGTGAACACGGTCGTAGAGATCCCCTCAGGATCGAGCAACAAATATGAGTATGATGTGGGTCTAGGCGTCTTCAAGCTGGACCGCGTCTTATACTCGCCGGTCCACTATCCGGCCGACTACGGATTTATCCCCGGCACGCTCGGTCAGGACGGAGACCCTCTCGATATCCTGATCCTCATCTCGCGCCCCACCTTCCCCGGGTGCCTGGTTGAAGCCCGCCCTGTCGGGATGCTGGACATGATCGATGACAAGGGGATCGATGAAAAGATCCTGGCCGTAGCCTACGGCGATCCGCGCTATCAACGAATTGAGGACCTCACCGGCGTCGAACCTCATGTTCTGAAAGAAATCGAGCACTTTTTTAACGTATATAAGAACCTGGAGGGGCGCACGAGCCTGACATCCGGTTGGCTAGGTCGAGGCGCAGCCCATGAGCGCATCGAGACCTACCGACTCGGGTAGCGAGGGGGTTCGGCGGTTCGGCCTCAGTCGGAACGTCGTCGCCCTCGGACTGGTCAGCATGCTGACCGATGTCAGCTCGGAGATGATCTATCCGCTGTTGCCGCTGTTTCTGACCAGCGTGCTGGGGGCCGGCCAAACCTTCGTCGGGCTCGTGGAGGGAATCGCCGAGAGCGCGGCCAGCGTGACCAAGCTGCTGTCCGGGTGGCTGTCGGATCGGCTTGGCCGGCGCAAGGAGCTGGTGGTCGTCGGCTATACCCTGTCTACGCTTGCCCGCCCTGTTGTCGCATTGGCCCTGGCGCCTTGGCACGTCTTGATGGTGCGATTTGCAGATCGCCTGGGCAAAGGGTTACGGACCCCGCCCAGGGACGCCCTGATCGCCGCCTCGACCGACATGGCGATCCGCGGCCGGGCCTATGGGTTCCACCGCTCGATGGATCATCTGGGGGCGGTTGGCGGCCCAGCCTTGGCCTATGCGCTTCTGCTGCTCCTGGGCGATCGGCTTCGAACGCTCTTCCTGCTCGCCGCCATCCCCGGCATCCTCTCGGTCCTTATTCTTATGCTCCGGGTCAGGGAGGCACAGGTCGGTCCGGTCGCGGCCGCCACAGAACCGCGCCGCGCAGGGAGGCTTGACAGCCAACTCACGCGCTTCCTGTTGGTCGTGACGCTGTTCACGCTGGGCAACTCCAGCGACGCGTTCCTGCTGCTGCGAGCCCAGGAGGTGGGGATCGCAGCCATCCACCTCCCGCTCCTCTGGATGTTCTTCAGCCTGGTCAAGGCTGCGACAGGGTTGCCGGGTGGGATGCTGTCGGACCTGCGGGGGCGACGGGGCGGGATCATCGCCGGGTGGCTGGTGTACGCCCTGGCCTACCTGGGGTTTGGCGCCGCCGGCCAACCCTGGCATATCTGGGTGTTATTGGGATTCTATGGCTTGTACTTCGGACTGACCGAAGGGGGTGAACGGGCGCTGATCGCCGACTTGGTTCCCCCGGACCGCCAGGCCTCCGCCTTTGGCCTCTTTCACGCCTGTATCGGGATCGCCGCCCTACCCAGCAGCCTGCTGATGGGCTATCTCTATCAGACCTTCGGCGCGGGACCGGCGTTCACCGTCGGTGCCGTCCTGGCTGGCCTGGCAGCCCTCCTACTCCTTCTGCTGCTTCGGCCTCCGTCCTCTTCGACCTGAATGAACGCGGGGGGTTTTGAGATACGGTGTCTGTCTACATGACCCGCCAGAGCCTTATGACATATTGTAAGAAAGCCGATTTCATGTTATGTTATTAACATATTATTTATATCATCTAAATGTACTTGACTATAATGTATTATAATGTTATATCTGTTACCATGACAATCTATACTATATGATATTATTGGATAGTATAGCATAGTTCATTCAACTCAGGATGCCATGGAACGGCTGCTTAAGAGTCTCTCCGCTGTCATGGATGGTTCGGCGGCGGCGCAGTCCTCTACCCCGGACCAGCTTCTCGGGACCGTTCTCGATGAGGTCTTGAAGGCGGTTGATGACGCGGTTCTGGGCTGGATTTGTCTGACGCGCGGTCCATTTGACCACGTGAACCGACTTGCCATTACCGCGTCCTCGCAGGACTCGATCTGCCTCGCGGCTGTGAGACCCGCCGACAAGGAGACGTCGATAGCCGCGTCGGTTATCTGCCCGGATTGTCCCTGTCGTCGCCTTCTCGCCGACGTCGATCCGCCTCCCAAATATAGCACCATCGAGCACCGTCCGCAGTTGACCCTGTCCGGATCGAAGGTCGGCGCTCACGCGTGCGTACCCCTCTTCGTGCAGAATCGCCCGATCGGGGTGCTGAATCTCGCCAAGGCGGGATCCGCGGCCTTCTCCAACATTGAACGGCTGTTCCTTCAGGCTGTCGCGAGTCAGTTGAGCACTGCCCTGGAAAATGCCGGCCTGATCAGTGAGACACAGGTCAGACTGAAAGAGACACAGACGCTGCTCGAAGTCAGTTACTCCGCCAACTCCACCCTGGATCTGCAGGAGGCTGTCCGACGCATCGCGCGGGCAGTCACCCAGGTCCTCTCGGCCGATACCGCCGGCGCCTATCTGTTAGACAGCAACGACGGGCAACTCCATCCGTTTGCCGGTTATCATCTGCCGAAACACCTCCTGGAGCCGCTCAGCAGGACGCATATTCCCGTAAAAGGATTTCAATTTGTCGAAGAGGCGTTCACGGCGAAGGCGGCCGTCTACACCAGTAATACCAATACGGATAGTCGATTCGACCACTCGGTGTTTCGCATTTTCTCAGCCAGATCAGGTCTTTTTGTCCCGATGCTTGTGAAGGACGTCATCATTGGCGGACTCTTCGTCATCTGGTGGGAGCGAGAGCACCACTTTACGAAAGAAGAGGTGCGGTTAGTTGATGCTATCGCTCGCCAGACGGCGGTCGCCATCGAGAACGCCAAGCTGTTTGAGGAGGCTCAAACACATGCGCTGGCGGCCAAGGCCTCAGAAAAGAAGTATCGGCTGCTGGCCGATCATGTCCGCGACGTCATCTACGCGCTGGACGCCGAAGGTCGGTTTACATACGTCAACCCAGGGGTACGGGCGTTGCTCGGCTATACGCCGGAAGAGCTGTTGGGCCGCTCCTGTACGGATATTCTCACATCGACAAGCCAGCGGCAGATTTTAGAGATCTTTACCCGGGCGGCCAAGGGCACCGATCCGTTCAACTTCTATGAGCTCGATATGGTGAAGAAAGAGGATGCCGCGCTGGTTCCGTTCGAGATCGGGATGGTGACCATTCGGAATGCCTTTGGCCAAGTCACCGGCTGGCATGGCATCGCCAGGGATATCACAGAACGAAAGCAGTTAGAGCACCAGCTTCTTCGGGCGGAGCGGCTGCGCGCGTTGGGTGAGATGGCGTCCGGCGTCGCCCACAACTTTAACAACGTCCTCGGAGCCATTCTGGGTCGCGCTCAGATTCTGCGTCGGGCCGTCCATGAGGCGGATGCGCAGCGGGGGCTGGAAGCGATCGAAAAGGCGGCGTTGGATGGGGCCAATATGGTTCGCCGCCTGCAACATTTTACACGCCAACGGCGAGAGGAAGAGTTTTTTCCGGTGGATCTCAATCAGGTGGTCAGAGACGTCCTGGCCATCACCGAGACCAAGTGGAAAGACGAGGCCAATCTCGTCGGGACCACCATCACGGTCGCGACCAACTACGACCAGGTCTCCTCTGTCATGGGCAACATCTCGGAACTCCGCGAGGTCCTGACCAATCTGATCTTTAACGCCGTAGAGGCGATGCCGAACGGCGGTACGCTGACCTTGACGACCGAAGAGGTCGGCGGGTGGGTCTGCGCCAGCGTATCGGATACCGGGATCGGGATGTCCAGCGAGGTGAAGGCCAGAATGTTCGATCCGTTCTTCACCACAAAGGGGATGAAGGGAACCGGACTTGGACTAAACGTGTCGTATGGCATCATCAAAGGACACCGTGGCGAGATCACTGTACAGAGTCAGACAGGACAAGGCACCACGGTACTGATTAAGCTGCCGATTGTCTCCGAGCTTCTGTCGGCGCCCCAACTTCAAGCGACGCCGTCTGTCAAACCGGGACGCATCCTGGTGATTGACGATGATGACATGATCCGAGAGCTCCTGTCCGAACTGCTCGAGACGGCCGGGCATACCGTCGCTCACGCAGGGGGCGGGCGGGAAGGGATCCGGTTGTTCCAGCAGGGGAACTTCGATCTTGTGCTGACCGACCTGGGAATGCCCGAGTGTACCGGTTGGGACGTCGCATCGGCCATCAAGAAGATCGCCCCACGCACACCCATTGCCCTGATTACCGGGTGGGGGCTGACACTTGATCGAACGAAGCTGAAAGAGACCGGAGTTGATCTGGTCTTGAACAAGCCGTTCCAGGTCGCCGAGGTCATGGCGCTCGTCGCAGAGGGGTTGGAGCTGCGCGAAAAAATCTAGCCGAGCAGGCGCAAGCGCCCGCTCGGCTAGATTCCCCCTACGCTGTATCAATTGGCCCGCTTGACAAGCCATTCTGAGATGATAGGCCAGATCTCCTGCCGGGCCGGGCGGCTCGTCATGATCCGCGCATGGCTATAATCTTCGGCATACCCTTCGGATTTCGCGCAGAGCACCATCTGCTTGTCCAGCGCCCCTAACGCATTGTAGAGCCGCCGACACCCCTGATACGGAGCGATGAACCGGTCGCCTCCTCCAGCGAAACAGAGCGCGGGAACCTCAATCCTGCCGAGCCCATCAAGATAGTCAAACCCATCATGTCCGGTCCAGCGGCCGTTCCAATTCCAGCGAAACCACTGATTCATCACATCGCGGAATTCGTTCTGCGGTCCCAGTTTGAATAACGGTCCCGGCGTATGGCCGATGAGATTATTGCCCACGGCGCTCAGGGCGATCTTCGCCCAACCCGACCAGGTGACCCCCGCATCCGTTGCCTGACTGGCCAGCGTAACGATCCCCCCGACCTGCCCGCACGCTTCAGGATGTCTCGCCAGATACATCAGAGACACAAGACCGCCTCCGCTGTGTCCGATCCAGAACAGTCGCTTCTGCTGTGTATGTTGCCGTACGGCGCCGAGCGCCGCCGGTACGTCGAACTCGCTGAAACGCTCGAAGTCCGGGTGGACCGGCCCAACCTCGCTTCGCCCATGGCCTCTCAGTTCCAGGATCCAGCAGTCAAAGCCGTTGTCGGCGAGGTAGGTCGCCAGTCTCGCGCACGTCTGGGCGTTTGAAAAGGTCCCATGCGTGAGCAGGACGGGAGCATCGTGCCAGACCTCGCCGCGAATCCGCAGCAGCGAGAGTTCCACATGATCGCTGGCCGGTTCTCGATACCATGCGAGTTCCGGAGATAGGCGTTGCCGTGGCGCGATGAATCGACTCTCGGGAGCGACACCGCGAGACCCTCTCTCCAGTTCCGCGCCGGGGACGGATGCCGGCGCACCCTGCTCTTGTTGAGCGGCTTCGCGATGGGAGAGCGGCTGCACCAACGACAACACGTCTTCCTTCGCGCGCAGCGCCGAGGATTTGCCCTTCCGCATTTCCTCCGTCCGCTCATGCGCGAGCAAGCCCTGGATCAGAGGGGTATAGAAGACTCCATCCCCCACCAGCGTCACCTTTTCGCGATCGATCTCCGCCCATCCTTTGTCGACAAGCGCCTGCCAGATATCGGCGTACTCCTCAAGAAGGTCGAACCTGAAAAGCTCATTGTACAGCGCGACGTCCACGCTCATGCTCTGCAGCATCTGGAACAGCGTGGCAATTCCCAGGTCCTTGTGTGTGTAATGGAATCCCCGTTCGATCGGAAATCGGCTTTCGTCAAGACGGCCGCAATACTCTTCCGCGCTCGTAGAGTTCATATAGATCCACCCAGGCATTTCCGGGGTGCCTGGAAAATAGGTGACGCCGGCGAACCCCCAGCCCCACATGTCGCACCCGACAATCCCGCGGTCCGTGTCGCGTATAAAAGCCCTCCGCATATTTTCCTCGAATAGATACTCGCCCGACCGTCCCGTCGCACATTTCTCCCAGTCGTAGGCGGTCGCCTGTCGATACCCATGGCTCTCCAGAAACTGCTTGGAGACGCGATACATCTCGAGATTCTGTTCAGTCGAAGGGAGCTCGTCGCGGCGGTGGCGCGCGAAATCGGTCCGACCGGCCACATTCAACTCGTAATGCGTAATATGACGGACGCCCGTGCGGACAATGGCTTCCAGATCCTTCAGCATCAACTCAGTCGTTTGCCTCGGCCATCCGAAGATGAGATCGACGCTGCTTCGGAGCCCCAATTCCTCGCACCACTGGAGCGTCTGAAACGCATGTTTGGCCTTCTGCTTCCGGCCGCTCAGCTTGATCATCTCATCATCGAGCTGCTGTACGCCCATGCTGATCCGGTTGATTCCGGCTGCCTTCATGGCAGCCAGCTTCTCCCTGGTAAAAAGCTGAGGAATCCCTTCCAGCGTAATTTCGATGTCGGCAGGCATCGTGGGGAAGACCCCTCGGACGATCTGCATGAGTTTCATGTAGTCGTCCGGCTTGTAGAGGTTTGACGTTCCCCCCCCGAAATAGATACTGGCGGGTTGCTCGTCTTCGAAAAATTGTTGATACCGTCGCCCTTCCGCCACCAGATACTTCAAGTACGTATCAAGTTGATGTTGCCCTCGATATTCCTCGCTGGGAAACAGACAGTAGCCGCACCGTTCGGGATTGGTGGGAAGGCAGTAGGGCGTGCCGACATATACATTAAGCCGCTTTGGTATGGCCGCGCTTGCCATCCTTCGCTCGATCATCACCTCCTTCACCGACATATCCCGATCAAGCCAAAAGAGCGGGGACGGGTGGGCGTGCAGAACCCTGTTGCTCTGTCGCCGCGTGCGCTGCTTCTCGATGGTATCGTGGACCGCCTGAACTTGACTACCGTACACTGCCTGAGCGCCAACGCTGTTCATGCTGTCTCCTCCCTTTGTATGGCCCGACCTCCGACATGGAGGACCGGGGATGGCTGGGTGTGCCCTGTTCGAGCGCCGAGTAACACCTTCCAGTATCGATCAGGTGGAGTGACGTTTTTTGTTGGGTGGCGTTGTGAAGTCGTGACAGAAACCGCCTCACAATGATGTGACTGATCTATGTAGCTAGGCAGAATGTGTCACGCGCGACGCAGTTTTCGACTTTGACAAATAAAGTGTATGCGTAGATGCAATATTGGTGCTACATATGGCTAGTTCGCATACATTTATAGCGAATTGATGCGGATATATCAGATATGGACGTAGTTAAGCGCTGACAGGCTGTTTAAGTGCGCCTTGGGGTGAGCATACAATTGCGGATCGGAATGAACCGAACAGATACCAGATAAAAGAAACGGGAGGAGTTAGGGGGACGCTTAACCCGGGAGGAACTCCGGGCGGACTCGCGTGGTGATCACGCCCTGCTCCCACGCCTGTTGCAGGAGATGTTCAAGGCCTCGCCTGCTTTCCTGATTCCAGGCGCGAGTGTCCTCATTAACATACATGCCGACAAATCGGTCAGCCAACGCCGCCTCCAGGCCGCGGCCAAACTGCATGGCATATTGGAGTGCGTCCTGTCGGTGAGCCAAGCCATAGTCGATGCTGGCCTGAAGATATCCCGACACTTCCAGACAACACGACTCGCCAAGATCCTTGCGGATCGCGTTCGCCCCGAGCGGCAGCGGTAGCCCGGTCAGCTCGTGCCACCAGGCGCCGAGGTCCAGCAGCTTGGTGAAACCGGCGGCCTCGAAGGTGAGTTGACCCTCGTGTATGACCAGTGCGGCATCCGCCTCGCCGCGCTCGACGGCGTCGAAGACCTGGTCAAAAGGGACGTCAACGGCCTGGAACTCACTCAGGTACAGCCGCAGCGCAAGGAATGCCGTCGTCGATTTACCGGGGACGGCGATCCGCTTACCGCGAAGATCGGCGGGATCGAGCCTCTGCTTCGCCACGACGATCGGTCCATAGTTCCGTCCGATGCTGGCGCCGTGGGGCAACAGGATGTAGCGGTCGGCCACATAGGCGTAGGCATGAACCGAAAGTGCCGTCACCTCCAGTCTGCCTTCCAGCGCCCAACTATTCAGCGTATCGATCGCTTCGAGGACATGTTGGAAGCGATATCGACCGGTGTGCAGTCGCTCCTTGGCCAAGGCGTAAAACATGAATGCATCATCCGGATCCGGACTATGTCCGACCCGGATGAGATGTGTCTCCATATGCCGTCCACCCTCCCGCCCCAGTCGTTCAGGGGCTCGTGAGTCGTCTTCTTCTTTTCGCCCCCATTTATACATCGGGATCAGGGCCGGCGCAAGGAATGATTGAGGCATCGACGCGGTTCTGGCGATTATCCTTGACAACTGTACCGCAAAACTTGATAATAAGCCGTTTGATGGTCTGAGGGCTTCGTTAACGTTTTCTCAAAACACCGCGAGGACCAGGGGCTCGCGGTTTTTTCGTTTCTAAGACCCTGATCATATCAGCGGGACGTAGCGCTGTGATGAAGAGGGATAATGGCTCTTGACGAAGGAATTGAGGACGCGATCGGGGGTTCGAGGCCGGACAAAGGAACCCGACATCGCCCCCTCGAGGTGAAAGTAGACGGTCGAGGGGTCGAATCGGCCATTCGGCTCTTCAAAAAGCTCGTGTTGCGCGACGGCATCCTGAAAGAACTGAAACGAAGAGCGCATTACGAGAAACCGGGAGAGAAGCGCCGACGAAAGGTTCGGGAGGCTGCGCGCAGGCTTCGCCGCCAGGCGGCGCGGGCGGTTCGCCGCGATCAGCCGGAATTCTGAGGCTCCCCGGGGGAGGCCCCGGAGCATACAGCCGGCTGTGGCATGCGGGACCATGGCACGGCATCGATCGAACTACCCGTGAGCAGTCGGCCGCAGGCCGACGAAAGGAGTTTCAAGAGTATGGGGACACGAGTGTATGTGGGTAATCTCCCGTTTGATATGGATGCGAACGCCATCCGCGCTCTCTTCGAAGAGGGCGGGCGCCGAGTCGCTGATGTGAAGATTATTACCGATCGGGATACCGGACGACCGCGGGGCTTTGCCTTTGTTGAAATGGAGAACCAGAGCGATGCCCAGGCTGCCATCCAGACGTTAAACGGACGAGAGATCGGCGGTCGACCGCTGACGGTCAATGAGGCAAGAGAACAGGCCCCTCGCCGAGGGAACGGAGGCGGCGGATTCCGCAGCGGTGGTGGCGGTGGCGGTGGCCGCAGACCACGCGGCTATTAACCAGCCAGGATCGCGCATAGTCTCGCCTGAGATGCCTCACTCTGTCAGTCACGTCTGAGCGCCCCTTCAGCCGCTCTGCCCGCCTCCGACGGGTTGATCGGCTGGAGGCGACGACAATTCCACGTAGATTTCAA
Organism: Candidatus Methylomirabilis lanthanidiphila; assembly: GCA_902196205.1. Taxonomy (NCBI): domain Bacteria; phylum Methylomirabilota (SeqCode); class Methylomirabilia (SeqCode); order Methylomirabilales (SeqCode); family Methylomirabilaceae (SeqCode); genus Methylomirabilis (SeqCode); species Candidatus Methylomirabilis lanthanidiphila. The sequence goes on from CABIKM010000016.1 coordinate 10,667, forward strand.
GAAATGTCGAGAGCGTGACAAGCAGCACCGGCCCCAGGACAAACCCGAGAATCCCGAAGACCTGCAGACCACCAAGCATCCCGAAAAACAGGAAGAGCGTCGACAGATTGGTCCCGCCTGAGATAAGAACCGGTTTCAGCACATTATCGACCGTGCTGACGACCCCCGCTGACCAGGCAAGCAACAAAAGACCGCGAATCCAGCTTCCTTCCAGGAACAGATAGATGGTTGCCGGGATCCAGATTAACGCCGCCCCGCCAATCGGGAGCAGCGAGAAGAGGGCGGTGGCCAGTCCGAGAAAAACCGGGTACGGAACACCAAAGGTCCAGTACCCTATGCCTCCAAGGATACCCTGTGTCAGGGCAGTCATGATTGTGCCGCGCACGACGGCTGATACAGCGCTATAAAGGCGCGAAAAGAGCATCTCGGCATACTTCCGTTCAAGCGGTAGGAACGCTTGAAGGCGGCCGATGATCGCCTCGCCATCTCGGAGCAAAAAGAAAAAGGTAAAGGCGGTGAGAAACATATTAACCGTGAAGCTCAACAGGTTGATGGCGATCCCCTTCAGATTGTCGACGATGAAGCTGCTGACCGCGCTCAAGCCGCCCAGCAATAGCGCGTTCAGATCGACGCCCAGCCCTTTGAAGGGCAGGCTCACGCGATCCCAAAGGGCCCGGACGGCCACCACTACCGGGTGGGAGGCGATCCCCGCGGCTCCCTGCTGCTGATAGAACTGCTCTGCCGCCTGATAGAAGCTGGTCGCTTCACGCGCCAGCACCCATCCGCAGAGCATCGCGGGGACCATCACCGCCGCGATCACAGCGATCGTCAGCACGAGGGCTGCGAGCCCTGACTGACCGCCAAGTCGGTGCAGCAGACGGCGATAGACCGGTTGAAAGACAACGACCAGAATGGCTGCCCAGAGAATCGGGGACGCAAAGGGGACGATGATCAGATAGGTCAGATAGAGCAGCAGGAGCAGGAAGGCATAAAAGAACACCGTGGAGACGGGAGTTCCGTTCCCACCCCGTCGCACAAACATCCCCTCATCTTTCTTATCGGCCATGTTCGCCACTCCCTGCGTCCATTCGACTCAGTCGAAGAATTCCGGATCGGCATTGTCGTTCCGAATGCAGGCGCAGGCCATCTGTGCGGTATTCCGCGCCGTGCCGATCCGGCCGTATCGATCCAGCAGGATGATGCCAACTCCCGCGCCGGTCCTGATCGTCAGCTCGCCGACGGCACGCCTCGCTGCCGTCATCGGCTCTTCGCCTACTGCAAGAAACTCGAGAGCCGTCTTGGCGAGCGCCAGCTTAATAATCGCCTCACCATTTCCGGTGCAACTCACCGCGCCAAGCTGATCGTCGGCATACGTCCCGCAGCCGATCAGCGCGGAGTCGCCCACGCGGCCGGGCGCCTTCAGCGGCAGACCGCCGGTCGAGGTGGCGGCGGCCAGGTGTCCCGATCGGTCGAGGGCGACCGCGCCGACCGTACCGACTCCAACCGCGTTCTCCTCTTGCAGAGTCGCCCATCGGGCGCGCTGTCGCTCGGTGATCAACGCGTCGGCTCCGCACTCCGCGATCCCGACCACTGCGGCGAACTGTCTGGCGCCCTCGCCCACCAGGAGGACCGGCCCGCCCGCCTCCATCACGGCCCTCGCGAGCGTCACCGGATTGGCAATCCGCTTGACGGCGCCAATGGCCCCGGCTGCCAGGTTTCGGCCGTCCATGATCGAGGCGTCCAGCTCAATCTCTCCATCTCGATTCAGGCAGGCGCCTCGGCCGGCGTTAAAGGCCGGATCATCCTCCAGCGTCCTGACGGCCCGCTCGACAGCCTCTACTGCGGAGCCTCCCGCAGTGAGTACCTGCCATCCGTGTGTCGCGGCAGCCTGAATACCCGCCCGCCGCGCCTCAACCAAGTCAGGCGCGATCTTGCCCGCTCCACCATGAATCACGATCACAGGACCGAACGATCTGACAACCATTCATCTCACCTCTTCACTGTCTTCGTGCCGCTGGGAACGCCTCTGCCACGGCAATCCGTTCCAGAACCGGCGGGTGGCTGTACAACAGCCAGACCACCGCTCTCGGCGGATCGATATCTGCGAGATTCGACCTGGCAAGTGTGACCTCCGACGCGATAAAGGCCGTGGGGTTCTCTGTGAGGCGGAGCGATTCGCGATCGGCCTCTCGTTCGAAGGAGCGTGAAATGGCCATCTGGATCGGCGTCGTCAGCATGGTGATGACGAGCAAGAGGAACAGCAGGAGCGATAGCGAAAGGGGGTCAGCCGGATGAACGAAGCCGAAGCGTCCGGAGTCGGCAGCAACCCTGAGGAGACGAGCAATCAGCCACAGGGCGGCGAGTGTCGAGACGGCGCTGATGGCCATCCCCTTCCAGATATGGTGCCGCGTCCAATGCCCCAGCTCATGCGCCACGATCAGCTCGACCTCTTCGGGGGTCGATGCGGTGAGCAGCGTATCGTACAGGACGATCCGTCTCGTTCGTCCAAACCCCGTAAAGTAGGCATTGGTCTTCGTCGTCTTGTGGCTGGCATCTATCTCCAGGATCGGCCCTACTGTGAGACCAGCCCGCTCGGTCAACGTACGGAGTCGCTCGACCAGTCCTTGATCCTGTACCGGTCGGAACGTATGAAACAGCGGATCGAAGAGAATCGGGGACAGCTCGGCAAGCAGGCCCATCACAAGCACGATAACCACCCATACCGGCAGATACCACCGGACGGGATCCCATCGGATGAATGTGTAGAGCAGTATCAGCAGCGGGAGCAGGATCGCCGCGTTGATCAGTATCCCCCTGGTGTAATCCCACACCCACGCCGTGAAGGTTTGACGGGAGAGGCCGAATGTATGCTCGCGGAGGAAACTGCCGTACAGGCTGATCGGAAAGATCGCCGCGTGATACAACAGGGCCAGCACCAGACCGAAGAGTCCGGTGGTCAGCCATACGCGCCCACCCGCAATCCAGACGCTGAGATCGCGAATCTGTACGGATAACGGGCTCAGGATCAGGAACCCGAACAGACCGAGGGTCAACGCCGTTCGTATACCATATAATAGATATCGCCCGCGCGCATAAGACCGCCCCTTGGCCAGCTCCTCCGCGGTAAAGTACCGTCGAGCTTTATCGGCGAATGACACATGCGGATCGGAAGGCGGGGCGTCGTGTCCGAGCGTCTGTCTGTCACACGAGATCGTCGCCAGAGCAAGCGCCGGCAAGACCAACAGGATCGACCATTGCGATACCATACCGTATAGGCCTCGAGACGAGATCAGCCGATCAATTCAACAGACCGAAAATCTTGTGCAGTTCGATGCGGGCCGCAGCATAATTCGGTTCGATATCGAGCGCCTTCTTCAGCTCTCTGGCCGCCTCTTCGTACTTCCCCTTCCGTACCAGAATGCGGCCCATATTCATATAGGGGTAATGTCGAGGCTCGTACCGCTTGGCCACCATGGCCTTCTCGAGCCACGGAATCGCCTCATCGTACTCCCCTTTCTCAATCAGATAGACACCGATGTCGTTATACGGATTCCCGAACTCGGGATCGATCCGGATAGCGACCTCGCACTGCTTGATGGCCTCGTCGATCTGCCCCTGAAAGCTGTAGGCCCATCCCAGAAAGGTATGCGCCTCAGCGGTCGGATAGAGCTCGATAGACCGCTGATAGGCCGCGATGGCGCCGTCCAGATCGCCGTCCGTCTGCAATCGGTGTCCTTCTTTGAAGTAGAACTCTGCCAGTTCAAGTCGTCCCGGATCAGGCATGGCGCTTACCGCTCCGCACGTCAGTAAGAGTCGCCGAGGGGGCCACTCTCACGCTACTGTCCTATTTCTGAAATTGGTTGCATCTTTTCCGACGTCATTCCGGCCAAGTCCGCATCGCGGGCGCGAGCCGGAATCCAGAGAATAACAAGAGTTCCGGATTCCCGCTCTCACGGCAATACCGCCTGCGCCGCCGGCGCGCCCATGACCATGAAAGTGGATGCCCTGTACCCCCCTCACCTCCATCCTCTCCTCCAGGTGATGGGAGAGGAGATCTTTTTTCATCTCCCTCGCCCCTTTGGGGAGAGGGTTGGGGTGAGGGGACGTTCGAAGCGATGACGGCTTCGGACATGATGTCAAGAAGCGTTCGGGTCATGACACCAGAATCTGTCATCTCATTCTATCACGTGAGCGGGCGCCGCGGTGCTTTGAAAAGGTGTCCTGCGCTCAGGCGAGTTTCTTGTGGAAGCGGAGAATGCTGGCGGTGATCAGGACCGCCCCGATGGCGGTGAGCACCAGTAAATGACTCCAGAGATAGGAGATCCCGATACCCTTCAGCATAATCCCCCGGACAATCTCCACGTAATAGGTAAGCGGAATCACATACGCAATGGTCTTGGCCAGGGGCGGCATTCCCTCAATCGGAAAGAGTACGCCGGAGAGATAGACCGATGGAACAAAGATGAAATACGCCATTTGCATCGCCTGCTGCTGACTCCTGGCGATGGTGGATAACAGAATGCCAAGCCCCAGGGTTCCCATGATAAAAAACAGCGACAGGAAGTAGAGAAGAGGCAGGCTGCCGCGGATCGGGATATTGAAGAACCAGACGCCGAACACAAGGGCGAATGTCATCTGCGCATAGCCGATGACGACATTCGGCACGATCTTCCCGATCATCAACTCCCAGCGCCGCAGCGGGCTGACGATCAGCGCCTCGAGCGTGCCGCGCTCACGCTCCCGCACGACCACCATCGCGACGATGGTGATGGTGGTTTGCATCAGGATGAAGCTCAGCAGGCCCGGAATAATAAAGATGGCGCTGACGAGGTCGGGGTTGTACCAGGCCCGGACCCGGACATCCAGGGGAGCGGGTGGCGGGACCCGGCCGGTACTCCGCTGCAACGTTTCCGATGCGATCTTGAGCGAGCCGACCTGACCGATAGCGTTGGCCGCGTTGATGGCCGATGTCGCGACCAGCGGGTCCGAGGCATCCACGATCACCTGAATCTGGGCCACGCGCTGCTGCTTCAGGGCGCGGGCGTAGTCGGGCGGCAGGACGATCCCCACCTTCGCGCCGCCACCGTCGATAAGACGCGTCATCTGCTCATAGCTGTCTACATGATAGTCGAGATTGAAGTATTGGGAGTTGGTAAAGGCATGGAGCAGGTCTCGACTCTCCGGTGTCCGGGATTGGTCGAGGACCGCCGTCACCATATGCTTCACGTCGGTATTGATGGCCCATCCGATGATGCCGAGGACCATCATCGGCATAAACAGCATCATGCCCAGCGTAAAGCGGTCCCGCCACATCTGGATAAACTCTTTGCGGATCATGCCAAGCAGACGCGATCTCATATCCCGCCCTCCCGCATCCGCTTCAGTTGTACCCGAAGCGAGCGACGATCGGCCAGACCGACGAAGGAGACAAAGATATCCTCGATGGAGGGGATCGTCGACTCAACCCGGTTGACCTTCAGTCCTTCGCCGTTCAGACGGGCCTCGACGTCGGTGGGCAACAGGCTTCTGTCCTCGGTCACGACGTGGATGGTGTTACCGAATCGGACGACCTCGGCGACGCCGGGAAGCGTCTCAAGGAAGATTGTCGCCTCCCGCATCGGCCGGCACTCGATCTCGATGACCTGACCCTTGAGGGCGCTCGTCCTGATCTCCTCACGAGCCCCCTGGGCCGTGATCCGGCCCTGATAGATAAATCCCAGGCTGTCGCAGTGTTCCGCCTCATCCATGTAGTGCGTGGTGGCGACAATGGTGATCCCCTCCTCGGAGAGCCGATAGATCAGGTCCCAAAAGTTGCGACGGGACACCGGATCGACCCCGGCGGTCGGCTCATCCAGAAAGAGCAGCTCCGGCTTGTGAATGATGCTGCACCCCAAGGCCAGGCGTTGCTTCCAGCCGCCGGACAGATGGGCTGCCAGCGCGCCCTCGCGTCCGGTCAGGTCGGCCATCTGGATCATCTGCTCGATGCGGGCCCGCTTGATCTCGTTGGGGACCGAGTAGAGGCTGGCATAGAAGTCGAGGTTCTCCCGGACAGTCAGGTCCTCGTACAGGCTGAACCGTTGGGACATGTAGCCGATGCGCTCTTTGATCCGCTCCGGCTCCCGCGCAATATCGTAACCCAGCACATAGCCTGACCCTTCGGTCGGGTCCAGCAGCCCGCAGAGCATCCGGATGGTCGTCGACTTTCCGGCCCCGTTAGGACCCAGGAACCCATAGATCTCGCCCCGCTTGATCCGCAGGTCTACATGATCTACGGCGACGATCTGCCCGAATCGCCTGGTCAGCCCGTAAGTGATGATGGCATAGCCGTCGAGGTCCAACTCAGCCATTGAGACGACTCCAACGGGCGGACGGGCGACGGCTGGTCCGCTGTGCCCCTCTGCTCCCGGTCCTGATCTCGCTATCGGCCGGCATCCCCGGCTTCAACAGGCGCTCGTGATTGTCCAGGCGGATCTTGACCCCGAAAACCAGGTTTACACGCTCCTTCTTCGTCTGGACCGTACGGGGGGTGAATTCGGCCTTCGAACTGATCTCGACCACCTTCCCGTCGAAGCGCCGGTTCGGGAATGAATCGACGGTGACCGCCGCCTGCTGGCCAATCCCGACCAGCCCGATCTCCGACTCCGGGATGTAGACGCGGAGCCATAGATTATCCGGATCGATGAGGATCACGATGGGAAAACCGGGATTGACGACCTCTCCCTGTTCGGCGCGCTTGGTGAGGACGATCGCGGAGAGGGGCGCCAGGATGGTGCTGTCCCGAAGCCGGACATGGGCCATCTCAAGCGCTGCCTTTGCCCGATCGCGTTCGTGACGGGCCGCCTCGATCACCTCCGGTCGAGGTCCCACCCGGATCAATTCGTACCGCTCACGGGCAGCCTTGACCTGACTCATGGCCACCTCTATCCGATTTTTGGCGCGGTCGCGCTCCTGCGCAGAGGTCGCACCCTCCCGGAACAGGCTGTCGAAACGGTTCCAGTCATCCCGCGCGAGCTTCAGGTTATCCTCCGCCTGCTGCAGATTGGCGCGCGCCTCTTCGATCTCCTGAAGGCGAGAGCCGGCCAGCAGCTCTTTGAGTTGCGCCTCGGCCCTGGCCAATGCCGCCCGCGCCTGCGCCGTCTCCGCCTCAAACTCCGGGGTATCGAGGCGAGCGATGACCTGATCCGCCTGGACCTGGTCGCCCTCCTCCACCAGAAGCTGCGCGAGTCGGCCCGGCAGCTTCGAGCTCACCTCGACCTCCGTGGCCTCGATGGTTCCGTTCGCCACCAAGCTGTCGCCGCTCCCCTTCTCGCGCACCAACCCCCAGCCAACGAAGAGTGCAGCGCCAGCGAGTGCCAGCGCAATGAGCAGTGCTATCTTTCGTTTTGAGTCCGTCATAGACCATCTGCTTCTTGCTTGCCTGCGTCATGCGTTTTCATACTTCACACACCTTCAGCGCCTCTTCGCCGTAATGGTTGATGACCTTGATGAGGAACCACATCCACACTCGTCAGTGGTGCGGCTGTGACAAGCGTGTAGCTCGTGCTCCGGCCGCCTTCCGGATTGCGGATGAGAATGCTGCATTCAACCAGAGACAGGATGTCGCGCAGAGCCGTGTCCTGGGAACACTGAGTGAGCTTGGCGTACTTCGATGTCGTGAGCTTGCCTTCAAAGCCATCCAGCAAGCGGTTTAATACGAGGCGCTGGCGCTCGTTGATCGCAACACCGGCGATAGCTTCCCAGAACCGTGCTTTCGCGAGGACCGCGGCGAGAGTGGTTTGAGCGCCGTCAATGGCGCGGCCAAGACAGCCGAGAAACCAGTCCATCCACGGCGTGATGTCTATCCTCCCCTTCTGCGTCTGCTCAAGAATGTCGTAATAGGCGGCGCGCTCCGGCCGGATCTGTGCCGACATGCTGTAAAAGCGTTGCGGACTGTTTTCGGAGCCGGCCAGAGCCATATCGGCGATAGCTCGCGCAAGACGGCCATTCCCATCATCGAACGGGTGGATGGTCACGAACCAGAGGTGCGCCAGCCCCGCCTTCAGGACCGGATCAATGTCGGCGTGTGCGTTAAACCAGTCCAGGAATGCCTGCATTTCCCTGTCGAGGCGTGCGGCGGCCGGCGCTTCGAAATGGACGTGCTCCTTGCCGACCGGGCCGGACACGACCGTCATCGGACCGGTGCTGTCGTCACGCCAAGCCCCTACCCTGATCCTGGTCATTCCGCTGCGCCCGGCAGGAAACAGGGAAGCATGCCACGAAAAGAGCCTGTCAGCGGTGAGCGGCTGGTCATAATGGCGGGTGGCGTCGAGCATCATCTCAACGATTCCCTCGACATGGCGGTCTGCAGGCTTAAGTGCGCCGATATCCATGCCGAGGCGGCGCGCAATCGAGGAGCGGACCTGCTCAGCGTCAAGCTTTTCCCCCTCGATCTCACTGCTCTTGAGCACATCAGCCGTCAGGGTGTGCAGGACGGCCTCCTGACGGAGGTTGAAGCCGAGGGCTTCCATGCGACCGATCAGTCGACCCTGTCGGTGACGAACCGCCGCGAGAGGTTCAGTAAGACCTTCTCGATCCCAACGGAACCGGGGCCAATCTTGAAGCTCATGGATATACATTCTCCGCACCTTCTGCGGAGATTATAACCTGGAATCACCGCAGGAGACAAGTATTCTCCGCTTTTTACGCGGAGAATAAGGCGCCCAATCGCCGCACGACGTAAGTCGTCATCTTCACAACCTTCATCGCGTTCACCCTCGACTCAACAGCGTCTTGAAGGCGGTTTCGTCGAGGTGGGGATGCCGAGGCGCGTGGCGTCGCCGAACTTGCTCCCGGGGTCTTTGCCCACGACGACGTAATCGGTCTGCTTGCTGACTGACGAGGTCATGCGGCCACCAGCCCGCACGATCAGCTCTTTCGCCTCGTCACGGGTGAGGGTCTCCAGCCCGCCTGTCAGGACGAAGGTCTTGCCGGCGAGGGGGCGAGGTCCCGCCGTGACGCCTGCTTCCTTCATGCTCACGCCCACTTCTCGCAACTGCTCGGTCTGGCGGCGGTTCTCGGGTTGGCAGAAATAGAGGGCCACGCTCTGGGCGATGCGGGGACCGATACCGTAGATCTCGGCCAACTCCGCCTCCGACGCCTGCTCTACCCGATCCATCGAGCCGTAATGCCGAGCCACAATCGCCGCCACATGCTCGCCTACATACCGGATGCCCAGCGCGAACAACAGGTGGCTCAGCCCGCGCCCCTTGCTGCCCTGGATCGCGTTGCGCAAGTTGGTAGCCGACTTCTGCGCCAGCCGTTCGAGCCCTGCCAGCGTCTCCACGTCAAGCCGGTACAGATCAGCAAACTCCCCCACCAGCTTCCGGTCGACAAGCTGTTCTACTACCGCCTCGCCCAGGTGCTCGATGTCCATCGCCCTCCGTGAGCCGAAGTGCAGCAGCGATTCCTTGAGCCGGGCTATGCAGGCAGAGTTCGTACAGCGGCTGACGACCTCGCCCTCGGGTCGAAAGGCCTCGGCGCCACAGGCCGGACACCGGGTCGGGAAGCGGAATGGCTGACTGTGAGATGGCCGCCTTTCCTGGATGACCCGCAGGATGTGCGGGATCACATCACCGGCCCGCTCGATCACGACGGAGTCTCCCTCGCGGATGTCCAGACGTTCGATCTCATCGGCATTGTGCAGCGTCGCCCGGCTGATCGTGGCGCCGGCGATCTCCACGGGATCGAGTAAGGCGGTCGGCGTCAGCGCCCCCGTCCGCCCTACGTTGATATCGATCTTCCTGATAACACTGGTCGCCTGCCGCGCCGGGAACTTGTACGCGATGGCCCACCGGGGATGATGGGTGGTCGAACCGAGCCTGCGTTGCAGCTCGATCGCATCGACCTTGACGACGACACCGTCGCAGTCGCACCCGATCTCATCGCGAGCAGCCTCGACATCGAGACAGGCGGCAACGGCACTCTCGATATCGGCGCAGCGCCGGCGATAGCGCTCCAGCGTGTTCTTCCGGTCTTTGGGGTCGGGCAGAAATCCGGCCTCCAGCAACTGCTCCATGGCCTGCCAATGATCTGTGAACGGATCCGACTCGATGTAGCTGACGCCGTAGATGAAGATATCGAGGGGACGGCTTACAGTAATCCGCGAGTCTTTCTGTCGGACTGAGCCGGCTGCAGCATTCCTGGGATTGGCGAACGGCTCTTCGCCTTCCGCCTCCAACCCTCGATTGAGCTTTTCAAACGCCTGATGCCACATAAAGATCTCGCCGCGCAACTCCAAGGCGGGATACGTCGCTAACGGTCCGCGCAGTTCGCGGGGCAGACTCCGGACCGTCATCAGGTTTTGCGTCACGTCCTCTCCATGTCGCCCGTCCCCCCTGGTGGCGCCCCGCACGAACCGACCATGCTCATACAGTAAGGCTACGCCCAAGCCATCAACCTTCGGCTCAACGACATAGGTAAACCGCTCATCGGGAAGCGCCCGTTTGATGCGGGCCTCAAACTCACGCAGTTCGTCGGCATTGTAGGCGTTGTCCAGCGAAAGCATCGCCGCCTTGTGCTGGACCGAGACAAACCCTTCGACCGGCCGGCCGCCAACGCGCTGGGTCGGAGAGTCGGCCGTGATCAGCTCGGGATACGCCTGCTCAAGCTGCTTCAGGCGTTCAAAGAGCGTATCAAACTCGGCGTCAGAAATCTCCGGCCGATCCAACACATAGTACAGGTATTCATGACGGCGAATAAGCCGTCGGAGTTCCTCGGCCTGTGCGCGGAGCGTAGAGGCTTCTGACACGTTTTTCAACATAGCACTCAGGATAACTATTTGTAAGTAGCTAGATTTACGGATGTTATCTTCAGCCTATTGGTAGCAGAGTTTGTGTAGTGAGGCAAGGCAATTCGGCCCTTAAACCCTTGCCTGGGTCGGCTGTCTAATCAGGCAAACAGTCACAACAATCACGACAGGAGGGAACGATCATGAAACAGTATCTGCCGAAAGTGATCATCATGGCTCTCGTCATGGCCGGATTGGTTGCCGTCACTCAACCGGCTCTCGCATGGGTCAGGGTTGGGATCAACGTCGGGGTCCCAGGCCCGGTGATCGTCGCCCGCGCTCCTGTTGTGGCGCCGGCCCCGATGTGGCGCGTACGACCTGTACCTGTCTATTATCGGTCTGTCTGGGTTCCTGAACACGTTAACCGGTGGGGTGTCTGGGTCCCAGGCCACTGGCGATAAACGCTTGCTCCTCCTCCTGCCCTCCTCTCCTGCCTACTGCTGAGGGACCGACCGCCCGGTCGGTCCCTCAGCGTTTTTGTTGTTCTCTGTGGTCCGTTCATCGCCTTGACATTTGCGCGCATCTTCTGTAGGGTGACTTCAACGCTCAGGGTCATTCGTTATTGGTAGGCGCGATGGTCGAGGCGGCGGTTCTGCAACAGCTTGAACGGTTGGCTGACCAGCTTGGCGTCAAGGTCCTCTACGAGAACCTGGATCAGCAGGAATTCGTCGTGAGAAGCGGGACCTGCACGCTGCGCGGACAGCTCGTGGTCATCATCGATGATCGTCTTGCTCCGAGCGATCGAATACAGGTCCTGGCCGATTGCCTGTCACGGTTCGACCTATCCACCATCTATCTGATCCCGGCTGTTCGTGAATTGATTGACGCGCGGCGGACCACGCCGCCCGCCGCATAGGAGGGGAAACTCGGTCCCGATCCGCAGTCGGACGAGTAACCCCAGGAACAGACATTGGGATCCGTCATTGCGAGCGTCGCGAAGTAATCCCACCGTTCTGCACTGAGAGTGCCGCGCACCCTTCGGGTGCTCGCAATGACAGACAAATGAGTAGGTTGCGTCATCAATCTCTACTCCTTGAAGTGACGATTGAGCTTGACAGGAGCGTACGTTCCGCTATACTGAGATCGCCTTTTAATCGAACTCAGAGAGGTTCGAAAAGGAGATGGAGTGAAAAGTTCCCAGCTTATTCTGGTCAGCGTGTATCGAATAACCTCCTCGCCGGATGGTGAGGGGGTTTTTTTGTATCCTGAACGTCATGGCCACTGAGTTGAACGAAAGGGCCCAGATCCTCGATCCGCCGGCAATCCAGCGGGCGGTCACCAGGATTGCCCACGAGATTGTCGAGCGGAATAACGGGACGGAACACCTCGTCCTGATCGGCCTCCGTAGCCGTGGGGTTGATCTTGCACGGCGGATCGCTGGGGAACTGACGCTGATTGCCGGGACCGAGACTCCGGTTGGGGCCCTGGATGTGACCCTCTACCGGGATGATCTGGACAAGGTTGGGCCACAGCCCGTCGTTCGTAAAACCGAGATCCCGTTCTCGATCAACGAAAAGCGGGTGGTGCTGGTAGACGATGTCCTGTACACCGGCCGGACCATTCGGGCAGCCCTGGACGGACTGATCGACCTTGGCCGGCCCCGTCTCATTCAGCTCGCCGTTCTCGTCGATCGAGGTCATCGCGAACTGCCGATTCGAGCCGACTACGTCGGCAAGAATGTCCCCACCTCGCGCGAGGAACAGATTCAGGTTCTGCTGACTGAGGAGGACGGGGAGGACAGAGTCGTGATCGTGAAACCGTAGAGAAAGATGCGATGGGCCTAGCGCAAAAAGATCTGTTGAGCATGCAGGAGCTGACGTCGGATGAGATCCGATTGATCCTGGATACCGCCGAGTCGATGAAAGAGGTGGCCCGCCGCGACATCAAAAAGGTCCCGACTCTGCGCGGCAAGACAGTGATCAACCTGTTCTACGAGCCCAGCACGCGGACCCGCACATCCTTTGAGATCGCGGGAAAGTGGCTCAGCGCCGACGTCATCAATATCTCCGCCTCGGCCAGTTCAGTGACCAAGGGGGAGAGTTTGAAGGATACGGGTCTCACACTGCAGGCGATGCACCCAGACATCGTCGTGATCCGCCATCCGGCAGCGGGCGCGGCGGCGTTTCTGGCTGCGCGGCTTGCTGCGTCGGTCATCAACGCGGGGGATGGCGCCCACCAACACCCCAGCCAGGCGTTGCTGGACCTCTTCACCATCAGGGAAAAAATGGGACGGCTGGAGGGGTTGAAGGCCGCCATTGTCGGCGATATCGCCCATAGCCGGGTTGCCAGGAGCAATATCCACGGGATGCAGACGATGGGGATGGAGGTGCGGGTCGCAGGGCCTCGGACGATGCTTCCACGTTTCATCGAACGACTCGGCGTTGAGGTCTTTACGAACCTTGATCGGGCCATCTCCGAGGTCGATGTGATTATGATGCTCAGGCTCCAGACCGAGCGTCAACAGGCCGGGCTGTTCCCCTCGCTCCGAGAGTACTCGCGCCTGTATGGCCTCACCGCAGAGCGGCTGAAAACCGCCAAGCCCGATGTGCTGATCATGCATCCAGGCCCGATCAATCGGGGCGTGGAGATTGCGCCGGATGTCGCCGATGGGCCCTATTCGCTGATCCTCAATCAGGTGGAGAACGGTCTGGCCGTACGGATGGCCCTGCTCTACCTCCTCGCCGGCGGCGGGCAGGCAGGACAGTCATAGGAATGGAGCGATCATGCGGATTCTGATCAGGGGTGGGCAGGTCATCGATCCGGCAAGCGGATTGGCCGATCTTCTCGATCTGTTTATCGAGGACGGAAAGATTATCCGGATTGAGAAGAATGCAGGAGGCAGGAGGCAGGAGGCAGGAGGCACCGAACCCACGGAGACCGGTAAAGGTAAAGGATCGAGGACCGCGAAACCGTTAGAATCAGCTCTCAATGTTGATCGGACATTGGATGCGACGGGGCTGGTGGTGTGTCCGGGCCTGATCGACATGCATGTCCACCTGCGCCAGCCGGGACGTGAAGATAAAGAGACGATCTCGAGCGGAACGATGGCGGCGGCACGGGGCGGCTTTACGGCGGTCTGCTGTATGCCGAACACCGATCCCGTCAACGACACGCGCTCTGTGACCGAGTTTATTCTGGATACCGCCAAGCGCGAGGGGGCCGTTCAGGTCTACCCTGTCGGCGCCATCACGAAGGGGCTGAAGGGAGAGGAGCTGGCCGAGATCGGGGAGCTGTTCGACGCCGGTTGCGTCGCCATCTCGGACGACGGCCGCCCGGTCATGCACGCCGAGCTGATGCGACGGGCCATGGAATATGCGGCGATGTTCGACCTTCCGCTGATTCAGCACAGCGAGGATCTGCACCTGAGCGGTTGTGGAGTCGTCCACGAAGGATTAGTTGCGACGGAGCTTGGGCTTCGAGGTATCCCGTCGGCATCGGAGGCAGTGATGGTCGCGCGCGATCTGTTGCTGGCGGAGTTGACCGGCGCAAGGCTGCACATCGCCCATGTGAGCGCGGCCGAGTCGGTGCGTCTGATTCGCGAGGCCAAGGCCCGCGGGGTCCGTGTAAGCTGCGAGGTGACCCCGCATCACCTGGCGCTCACGGAGGAAGCCGTCCGCGGCTTTCACGCCTGCGCCAAGATGAACCCGCCGCTTCGATCCGAGGCCGATCGGCAGGCCCTGCTGGAGGGGTTGCAGGACGGCACCATCGACGTGATCGCAACGGATCACGCCCCCCACACGGTCCAGGAGAAGGAGCGCGAGTTCGATCTGGCGCCCTATGGTGTGATCGGTCTGGAGACGTCGCTCGCCGTGACGCTCACGACGTTGGTGGTCCCAGGGGTGTTGAGCCTCCCACAGGCGATCGCGAAGCTCACCAGCGAACCGGCGCGGATCCTGAAGCTGTCAAAGGGACAGATGGCCGAGGGCGCCGACGCCGATCTCACGATCTTTGATCCGAATCGTGACTGGACGGTAGACCCCGCGACCTTTGCCTCCAAGAGCCGGAATACGCCGTTTGCCGGGCGGCAGCTTACCGGCGCAACGGTGGCCACGCTGGTCGGAGGCAAGATAGCGTGGGAGGCGTAATGGGAGTGCGAGGGGAACGTTCAACGTTCAAGGTGCAAGGTTCAATGTTCAACGTGCAACGTGCAAGGTGCAAGGTTCAAGGGTCAAGGTTGCGAGGGGACGAGGTGCAGAGGTGAAGAGGGCGTTGCTGGCACTGGCTGACGGCACCATCTTCGAAGGGCGTTCGTTTGGCGCAGAGGGGGAGACCGTCGGCGAAGTGGTCTTCAACACCAGCATGACCGGCTACCAGGAGGTCCTGACCGATCCTTCATATAAAGGCCAGATGGTTGTCATGACCTATCCGCTGATCGGCAACTACGGAATCAACCCTGAAGATGTCGAGTCGAGCGCCCTGGCGGTCGAGGGGTTTATTGTGAAGGAGGCATGCTCCTATCCAAGCAATTGGCGGAGCACGCAAACCCTCGACAGCTACCTCAAAGAGCATGGTATCGTGGGTATTCAGGGGATCGATACCCGCGCCTTGACCAGGCATCTGAGGGACCATGGGGCGATGGAAGGGATCATCTCCACGCAAGATCTCAATCCTGACAGTCTCATGATCAAGGCGAAGGCCTCGCCCGGCCTGATCGGACGCGACTTGGTGAAGGAGGTCGCCTGCACGTCGCCGTATCCCTGGCACGAGGGACCGTGGCAGTTGAGCAGAGGGTATGAAGACAGTTCAAGGTTCAAGGTTCAAGGTTCAAGGTTGGCAGATCAGCTCAAGCTTTTCCCGAAACCCGAAACCCGAAACCCGAAACTTTTCAAGGTGGTGGCCTACGATTGCGGAATCAAGTTGAACATTCTGCGGAAGCTGGTAGAGGCAGGGTGCGGCGTGACGGTAGTCCCGCCGGATGCCCCGGCATCCACCGTTTTAGACCTGGCGCCGGATGGGATCTTCCTGAGCAATGGTCCCGGCGACCCGGAGGGCGTGCCGTATCTGATCGACAACGTCCAGAAGCTGATCGGCAAGAAGCCGATCTTCGGTATCTGCCTGGGCCATCAGATCCTGGGTCTCGCCTTCGGGGGACGGACCTACAAGCTGAAGTTCGGTCATCACGGCGGCAACCAACCGGTTAAGGATCTGACGACCGGAAAGGTAGAGATCACCACCCAGAACCACGGTTTTGCTGTTGACATCGCCTCGATCCCGGAATCAGAGATCGAGCTGACCCATGTCAACCTCAACGACCAGACCCTTGAGGGGATGCGCCATCGCCGCCTGCCGATCTTCTCAGTCCAGTACCACCCGGAGGCCTCCCCAGGCCCCCATGACGCCGGCTATCTCTTTCAGCGCTTCATAGAGTTGATGGCACAGGCAGGCGCACACCGATGAAGGCGCAGGTCGGACTGATCATTCATCAGGAGCAAGAGGACTACCTGGAGCGGCTGCTGCCTGAGAGGGACCTGCTGCTGCGGGAGATGGAACGCTTTGCGGATGCACATGGCATCCCCATCGCCGATCCGGAGGTCGCAATGTTTCTGGAGATCACGACTCGGGCGATCAGGGCGACGCGGGTCCTGGAGGTCGGGACCGCCATCGGGTACGCCGACATCTTCATGGCTCGGGCCATGGCGCCTCAAGGCCGGGTTGTGACGATCGACACCAACACCGAGATGATCGAAAAGGCGAAAGCGTATGTGAAGCGGGCAGGCCTGGAAGATCGGGTTGAGTTCCATGAAGGTCCGGCCCTGACGGTCATCCCGACTCTCGACGGGCCGTTTGACCTCGTCTATCTTGATGCGGTGAAGGGGGAGTACCGGGGCTACCTGGACCTGGCCCTGCCGCTGATACGGGTCGGCGGCGTTGTCGTGTGCGATAATGTCCTCTGGCGAGGGCAGGTGGCGAGCGGCCGGCTATTTGATGAGCAGTATCGACAGTCGACGGAGGCGCTGCGCGGCTTCAACGACTACTTCGTTCACCATCCCCAGATGCTTGCTCAGATCCTTCCGTTAGGCGACGGCCTCGCCTACAGCGTAAAGGTAAAGTAGGTGCCCAAGCGAACTGACATTGAGAAAATCCTAATTATCGGGTCGGGTCCGATTGTGATCGGGCAGGCGTGCGAGTTCGACTACTCGGGAACGCAGGCATGTAAGGCCCTCCGGGAGGAAGGGTACCAGGTAATCCTGGTCAACTCGAATCCGGCCACGATCATGACCGACCCGGAGATAGCCGACCGGACCTACCTGGAGCCGCTGACCGTACCTATTGTTGAGCAGATCATCGCCCGCGAGAGGCCCGATGCGCTGCTCCCCACCCTCGGCGGTCAGACCGGTCTCAACCTCGCCGTCGCGCTGGCCGAGGAGGGCATTCTCGACCGATACGGGGTTGAGATGATCGGGGCGAAGCTGCATGCCATCAAGAAGGCCGAAGACCGCGAACTCTTCAAGCAGGCGATGCAGAAGATCGGAGTCGAGGTGCCTGAGAGCGGCTATGCCGAGTCCTTCGAGCAGGCTCGGACCATCGTCGAGCGGATCGGCTACCCGGCCATTATCCGTCCGTCGTTCACGCTCGGCGGCGCCGGCGGCAGTGTCGCCTACAACCGGGACGAATTCGACGAGCAGGTCCAGTGGGCTCTCAACGTGAGCCCCGTCCATCAGATCCTGGTGGAAGCGTCCGTGATCGGTTGGAAGGAGTTCGAGCTGGAGGTCATGCGGGATCTGAAGGACAATGTCGTAATCATCTGTTCCATTGAGAACTTCGATCCCATGGGGGTCCACACCGGCGACTCAATTACGGTAGCCCCGGCTCAGACCTTATCCGATAAAGAATACCAGATCATGCGGGATGCCTCTATCGCCATCATCCGCGAGATCGGCGTCGAAACCGGCGGTAGCAACATCCAGTTCGCCGTCAGCCCGGAGAACGGGAGAATGTTGGCGATTGAGATGAATCCGCGGGTCTCTCGATCCTCAGCATTGGCCAGTAAGGCCACCGGCTTCCCCATCGCAAAGATCGCCGCGAAACTCGCGGTGGGCTACACGCTGGATGAAATCAGCAACGACATCACGAAGGAGACGACCGCCTGCTTCGAGCCGACCATCGATTACTGTGTGGTCAAGTTCCCTCGATTCTCATTCGAAAAGTTTGCCGGCGCCGACGAAACCCTGACAACGCAGATGAAATCGGTCGGGGAGGCGATGGCGATCGGTCGGACCTTCAAAGAGGCATTACAGAAGGTGATCCGTTCCCTCGAGATCGACGCCCATGGACTGGAGAGCCGGATCTTCAGGGATCTGGAAGTGCAGGGTGCAGGGTGCGAGGCGCGAAGTTCCGAAGTACGTGAGACAGATGTGATGCGGGTTCGAGACCGCCTTCGAATCGCGAACTGGGAGCGGGTCTTTTACCTCGCCGATGCGCTCCGACTCGGGATGACGGTACGGGAGATCCACACGCTGACCGCCATCGATCCCTGGTTCCTGGAGAACATCAAAGAAATCGTCGAGTTTGAGGACCAAATCATCGGTCTCGACGGACGCCGGGACGGCTCACCGTTGCTTCGCCTGTTGACCGCTCCTGTCATCCGGGACGCCAAGGCTTTAGGCTTTTCCGATCGCCGATTGGCCGAGCTTGTCGGCTCGCAGGAATCTGTCATCCGGGACGCCAGAAAACGGATGGGCATCGAGGCCACGTTCAAGATGGTGGACACCTGCGGCGCCGAGTTCACAGCTCATACACCGTACCTGTACTCGACGTACGAGCAGGAGTGCGAGGCTAACCCGACGAATCGCAAGAAGATTATGATCCTCGGTTCCGGTCCGAATCGAATCGGCCAGGGGATCGAGTTCGACTACTGCTGCGTGCACGCGGCCCTGGCCCTGAAGGAGATCGGCTGTGAGACGATCATGGTCAACTGCAATCCCGAGACCGTCTCAACCGATTACGATACCTCCGATCGCCTGTACTTTGAGCCGCTCTGTCTGGAGGATGTCCTGAACATCGCCGAGCGGGAGCGGCCGGACGGAGTGATCGTCCAGTTCGGCGGGCAGACACCGCTGAAACTGGCCATCTCGCTTGAGCAGGCGGGCGTCAAGATCCTGGGAACCCCGCCTGATGCCATCGACCGGGCGGAGGACCGGGAACGGTTCAAGCAGATGCTGCAGCGTCTTGGCTTGAATCAGCCGCCGAATGGGACCGCCGTCTCGGTGAGCGAGGCGCTCCGGATCGCACGGCAGATCGGCTATCCGGTGCTGGTGCGACCGTCATACGTCCTTGGTGGCCGGGCGATGGAGATCGTGTATAACGAGTCGAGTCTGCAGGAGTACATGGCTCGGGCCGTACAGGCGTCGTTGGAACATCCCGTACTGGTCGACAAGTTTCTGGAGGATGCCGTCGAGATGGACGTGGATGCCCTGTGCGACGGCCGGGATGTCGTCATCGGCGGGATCATGGAGCATATCGAAGAGGCAGGAATCCACTCCGGCGACTCAGCCTGCTCGTTACCGCCCCGATCGGTGCCTCAGCCGCTACTCGATCAGATCCGGGTCCAGACGAAGGCGATGGCGCTGGAACTTGGAGTCGTTGGCCTGATCAATATCCAGTTTGCCATTAAAGACAGTATCGTGTACGTCCTGGAGGTCAATCCCCGCGCCTCCCGGACCGTCCCCTTTGTCAGCAAGGCGGTCGGCGTCCCCCTGGCTAAACTTGCGGCGAAGATTATGGCCGGGATGAGTCTCAAGGAGCTGGAATTTACCGAGGAGCCTGGGCTTCGCCATGTGGCGGTCAAGGAGGCGGTCCTGCCTTTTGTGAAGTTTCCCGGGGTTGATGCCGTGTTGGGGCCGGAGATGAAATCGACCGGCGAGGTGATGGGAATCGACCGCGAGTTCGGGCTGGCCTTCGCCAAATCGCAGGTTGGGGCGAGTGGCGCCCTCCCCCTGGAGGGAACGGCCTTCCTGAGTGTGCGGGGCAACGACAAGCCGCATATCGTGCCCCTGGCGAGACGGCTGGCAGAGATGGGTTTTCAACTCGTGGCGACGGCGGGAACGGCAGCCGTACTACAAAGCGGCGGGGTAGTCGTGGAGCCGGTGGCCAAGGTCATCGACGGCGTGCGTCCGCATATCGTAGATAGGATGAAGAATGGGGAGATCGGCATGGTCATCAATACTCCGGAAGGCCACCATGCGCGTCTCGACTCCTACTCCATCAGGCGGACAGCCGTAACGATGGGCATCCCCTACTTTACCACCATGGCTGCGGCCCGCGCGGCGGTCGAAGCGATCCAGGCGATGCGACACGGGAAGCTTCGGGTCAAGGCGCTGCAGGAGTATCACGGAGAAGAGTTCAACGTTCAACGTTCAACGCATAGAACCCAGAACGGTGAAGAAGACGCCGGCGATGAGACCATCTGAGTGTTACGTCGAGGTCGGCACTAATAAGCAGATCGCACCGGAATACTTTTCGATGCGGCTGGTCGGTCCGGCGCGCCTGGCGCGATTCCGTCCAGGCCAGTTTCTCATGTTGGGATGGACGGAAGGACGAGATCCGCTGCTGCCTCGAGCCATGAGTATCAGGCGCGTAAGACAGTTTACAGTTTCGAGTTTCAAGTTTCGAGTTGCGAAACCCCAAACCCGAAACCCGAAACCCGAAACCAGGATTGCTGAGGTCGAGATCCTCTACAAGGTGTGTGGCCGAGGTACGGCGCTCCTGGCGGCGATGCGTCCGGGAAGGTTGCTCCGAGTGCTTGGTCCGCTTGGAAATGGCTTTGAGGTCCCCAGAAAAGCGATGGACATCGTCCTGATTGCCGGCGGAGTCGGCGTCCCTCCTATCGCCGCGCTTGTCGAAACCCTCGCCGACCGAGCGGCAGCCCGCCGGTCAGCAGTGACGGTCTTGCTCGGCGGCCGATCCAAGGCCGACCTGCTGTGCGTGTCCGACCTTCGACGAGCCGGCGCCACGGTCCACGTCGCCACAGAGGACGGCAGCGCCGGCCACAAAGGCCTGGTTACAGAACTGCTCGAGGAGTTCCTTGGTACCTCGCACCTCGCACCAAGCGCCAAATCCCCCCGCTCCCCCCTTT
>CABIKM010000017.1 GCA_902196205.1 Candidatus Methylomirabilis lanthanidiphila
GGGGGATTTCGGGACCGGAGCAAGAGACGTTCTAACCAATGAGACACCGACACTAGTGAGGTTCGTATGTTCGCATCGCCCGGTCCATTTGTCCTTCAAATCGGCCCGCTCTCGCTTCGTTGGTATGGCCTGCTCTTTGCCACCGGCGTCATGCTGGGGACCTGGCTGGCGCAGCGCGAGGCGGTCCGTCGCGGGGAGGACCCCGAACAGCTCCTCAACGTCATCGTGTTCGGCGTGATGGCGGGCTTGATAGGCGCGCGGCTCTACTATGTCCTGTTCAACTGGGGCTACTACGGCGCGAGTCCGCTGAAGATCCTGGCGGTGTGGGAGGGGGGGTTGGCGATTCACGGCGGGCTGTTGGTCGGAGGATTAGCTGCGGTCATCTATTCCGTCCGGAAGAGGCTGCCCGTACTTACCTACCTGGACATCATGGCCCCTTCGGCGCCGCTTGGACAGGCGATCGGTCGGTGGGGCAATTTTTTCAACCAGGAGGCCTTCGGGACGCCGACCGACCTGCCGTGGAAGCTCTACATTGAGCCGTACCATCGGCCACCAGAGCTTTCCACCTATGAGTATTTTCATCCGACGTTCCTGTACGAGTCGATCTGGAACCTCCTGGTCTTTATGATACTGTACTTCCTGCTTCGCGGCCGGCTGCAGCGGATTCCTGGCGCGCTGCTGCCCTGTTATGTCGGGTTGTACTCTGTCGGTCGGTTCTTTGTTGAGGGCCTTCGCATCGACAGTCTGATGCTCGGGCCGCTTCGCGCGGCACAGGTCATGAGCCTGATTCTGATCGTGCTTTCGGCGGCTGGGCTCGCCTGGCTGCATGCCGCGGCCAAGCGGTCTCATCGCGCATAGGGGCGTGTGGGGATGGAACGGATCGGCGTCGTAGGAGCGGGGGCCTGGGGGACGACACTCGCGAAGCTCTTAGCGGAGAAGGGACACCCCGTCATCCTCTGGGCGTGGGAGCGCGACCTGTCCATCACCATGGCGAAGGAGCGCGAGAACAGTCTCTATCTTCCTGGGGTTGAGCTGCCAGAGGCGCTTGAGATCACCAACTCTCTCACTGAGGCGGCTCGCGGTTGTTCGGCCATCCTGCTGGGTACGCCCTCTCACGTCCTGCGTTCCGTATACGCGGAGTTGCATCCCCTGATCAGGGAATCGACATTTCTGATAATCGCAACGAAAGGCCTGGAACCAACAAGTTGTATGACGATGTCGCAAGTGGCACATGAGGTTAATCCGTCGCTGCGGACATTGGCCGTACTGTCGGGTCCCACCTTTGCGAAGGAGGTGAGCAGAGGACTGCCTGCCGCTGCGGTGGCGGCATCAGCGGAGGCAACTGTGGCCGCACAGGCTCAGCGCCTGTTAACCACGCCAACCTTTCGCGTGTATGTCGGAAGCGATCCGTTGGGCGTTGAGTTGGGGAGTGCGATCAAGAACGTAATTGCCATCGCGGCCGGCATCGTGGACGGCCTTGGACTCGGGCACAATGCGCTGGCTGCCCTCATTACACGGGGGTTGCACGAAATGACCCGCCTTGGGGTTGCCATGGGCGCGCGCGCCGGGACATTTGCCGGACTGGCGGGGTTGGGGGACCTTGTACTGACATGCACCGGAGACCTTTCACGAAACCGGCAACTCGGGCTGGCGCTTGGCAGGGGCGTGGCGCTTTCTGAGTTGCTGGAACGCAGCCCGACGGTGAAGGAGGGGGTCAATGCGTCAAAGGGCGCCGTCGAGCTGGCCCGTCGCTTTTCCGTGGACATGCCGATCTGTCAGGAAACCTATGCGGTCCTTTTTGAGCATCGTTCGCCGCACGACGCGGTGGCCAGTCTCCTGGGCAGGGCGTTGAAATCGGAAGGGGCGTAGGGGTGCGACGTGCCGTACGTGCAGGTTGGGCGCGCTCGAATCCATTTCGTTGAACAACGTCCGACGCCGGCGAGTCAACTGCCGCCGATTGTATTTATTCACGGGGCCGGTGGGAGCCATCAGGTGTGGCTCGAGCCGCTCAGGACGTTAGGGCGGCGGCGGAGGGCCGTCGCGATAGACCTGCCCGGCCATGGCGATTCCGAGGGAAGCGGGGCTGATCGAGTCGAGACCTACCGCGACGTTGTCAAAGAGTTTGTTGCGGCGGTCGGGCTTGAGCGAGCTGTCGTCGTGGGCCACTCGATGGGCGGCGCCATCGCCCAGAGCCTTGCACTGGCGTACCCCGAACTGCTCGCGGGGCTGGTGCTGGTAGGGACCGGGGCAAGACTACGCGTCCAGCCGCAGATCCTCGCCGGCCTGCGAGCCGACACAAGACGAACAGTGGAACTGGTGACCGGATTGGCGCGCGCACCCGGCGCACCGGCGGAACTGCTCAGACAGGATGCCGACGCTCTGCTGCGTACCCCCGTCCCGGTCATCGAGGGCGATCTTCTGGCGTGCGATGCCTTCGACCTCATGGAGCACGTCAAGACGATCACCCTGCCGACCCTGATCATCTGTGGGACCGACGACCGGATGACCCCGCCGAAATATGCCGACTATCTGCACCGGCAGATCAACGGATCGCAGCGTACGCTGATTCCCGCAGCGGGCCACATGGTGATGCTGGAGCAGCCCGACAAGGTCAGCCGCGAGATTGAAGCATTTCTTGAGCGATTGGCATGAAACTCGTTGGTAACATCGGCTCAGAGCGGGTCATCGACCTGATCCTGCGCCGGGGCGACCGACTGGAGGGCATACCGCTTCATCCCCGACGACCGTCTTCGTGTGGAAGACGTTGTCCGGGGCAAAGTCTGGGCATTCATGGACGATACGCGCCGCCCCAGCAAGCGCCAAAAGGATCTTGCCGACATTGCGCGACTGATCGAGACCTACCCGTTTCTGCGTGAGCAGGTGCCTTCCGAGGTGCATAGTAAACTGTTATAACGCAGGAAGCCTGCCTCATATCCCCTCACCCTCACCCTCGCCATCTCTCCTGCGTAGGGGAGAGGAGGGAGTTTTCTCGCTTGTGTTGTGAAACCGTTCCCCCTACTGCCTCGCGACAACAATACCCGCACCGTCATTGTCCAGCAAGTCTCTTACTCCGATCCAAAAACCCCCCGTTCCCCTCTTTTCAAAAGGGGGATTGGGGGGGATTTCCTGATCGTTCAAATCCCCCCTGACCCCCCTTCGCGAAAGGGGGGTGCAAGCTATTGTATGCTCTGCGTACGATGTGCGGTAACTTTCGCAATTCAGCGCGAGATGGTTTATGATGACCGGTGTGCTTGACGGAGCCGTTAACGTGATGACGGGCAGCCAGGCATGGCTGCATATTTCAGAATCGCGCGGAGAAAACGGCAATGCCTGGTCATGACGTAGTGAGAGATCTGCTGGCGATATTTGCCCTCTCGATCGCCGTCGTCTCTCTCTTTCAGAAGATTCGTTTGCCCTCCATTGCGGGGTTCCTTGTCGTTGGCGCACTCGTTGGGCCGTACGGCTTGAACCTGATCTCGGATCTGGATCAGATACGCGTCGTCGCCGAGATCGGTGTGGTGTTGCTTCTATTCACCATCGGGGTCGAGTTTTCGCTGGGACAACTAATCGCATCCCGCCGGCTCTTGTTGGTAGCAGGGCCTTTGCAGGTGATCTGCGTGCTGACGCTTGTCGCGATCGGCGTGACGGTGTGGGGCGTCCCGCTTCGTGAAGCCGTGTTTTGGGGCTGCCTTCTGTCGCTCAGCAGTACGGCGATTGTGCTGAAGGCCCTGGAGGAGCGTGGCGAGACCGATGCGTTGCACGGGCGTGTCACAATCAGTATTCTGATCTTTCAGGACCTGGCAGTCGTGCCGATGATGTTGCTGATCCCGCTGCTGGCCCAATCCGACGATCAGAGTATCTGGGGAATAGCGCTGCCGCTGACCACATCGGTGGCGTTTGTCGGCATGATCATCGTCACGGCGCGGTGGCTTATCCCCCGGCTGCTGGAACTCATCGTCCAGACCCAGATTCGGGAGTTATTCCTGCTTGCGATCATCGTTCTGTGTCTCGGCATCGCCTGGATCACCTCACTGACGGGCCTGTCGCTCGCACTGGGAGCGTTCATTGCAGGTCTGGTGATCTCCGAGTCCAGATACAGCCATCAGGCTATTGCCGAGGTGATCCCGTTTCGAGACAGTTTTACCAGCCTGTTCTTTGTCTCTGTCGGAATGCTCATGGATACTCGCGTCATGCTCAACCATCCTTTCCTGATTCTCGGACTTGTCGGGGCAATCATCACGGCAAAACTGATCGGCGGTACGGCCTCAATCATCGCGATCGGCTTTCCGCCGCGAGCCGCCGTACTGAGTGGAATTGCATTGGCTCAGGTGGGAGAATTCGCCTTCATTCTGGCAGAAAAGGGGCAAGCGATCGGTCTATTAGCGGAGGAGCCGCGCCAACTGTTTCTTGCCGTTTCGGTGTTGACCATGGTCGGTACGCCGTTTTTGATCAAGGCAGCGCCGAGGATAGCCAGACGCGCAGAGGGTCTCGATACGCTTCGGTGGTGGCTGCCGAGACAAACGGCGGCGCAGGTGGCCGCCGGGAATCCGCACCGCCTGACGATTACGGATCACGTCATCGTAGTAGGCTACGGGATTAATGGGCGCAACCTTTCCCGCGTGCTTGAGGAGACCGGGATCCCGTACCTCATTCTGGATCAGCACGGCGAGGTTGTGCGAAGGGAGGCCGGCAA
This sequence comes from Candidatus Methylomirabilis lanthanidiphila, assembly GCA_902196205.1. Lineage (NCBI taxonomy): Bacteria > Methylomirabilota (SeqCode) > Methylomirabilia (SeqCode) > Methylomirabilales (SeqCode) > Methylomirabilaceae (SeqCode) > Methylomirabilis (SeqCode) > Candidatus Methylomirabilis lanthanidiphila. Next base: position 4,694 of record CABIKM010000017.1, read on the forward strand.
GGGTGTGCCGATTATTTACGGAGACGCGACAAATTCGACTGTACTCCGCCACGTTCGAATCGGGCAGGCGAAGGTCCTGGTCGTAGCGGTTTCGGATCCCTTGGCTGCGAGACGAATCATACAGCTCGCACGAGGTATCAATCCGACCATCCACACCATCGTGCGGACGCGCTATCTGAAGGCAGTTGACGAGCTGCTTCACCTGGGCGCGGATGAAGTGGTGCCGGAGGAGTTTGAGACCTCAATTGAGATCTTCGCCCTCGTGCTCCGAACCTATGGGATACCTCATGACCTGATCGTAGAGAAAACCGAGCAGATCCGCGGGGAGGGGTACGAGTTGCTGCGGCGGGGGAAACTGCAGAGCGTGACCCATCACCTGCATGGCCGGGCTCTGACGGATGTTCACGTGGAGAGCGTAACGATCAAGGACGTGTCGCCTTCAGCCGGAATGACGATAGGTCAGGTATCTACAACGGCGCCCACGAGCGCCTCGATCATTGCGGTCATCCGGAGTGGACGAACTCTTTCCCACTTATCTGAGAAGATGCATCTGGAGTCGGGTGACGTCGTGGTGTTATTGGGAACACGTGAACAGATCCGCCATGTAGCAACTATGTTGACGGACCACGAGACCGAGCGAGTATAGGATTACGGCCTACCCTGGTCACGCGTGTCGTCCGGCATAGGCTGATCCGGTCGGCCGAACAGCGTGGCCAGCTCTTCGGCTCCTTCATGATCTGCAATTGCGAGCACCTCATCTCCGACTTCAAATCGGGTATCGCCGCGCGGAATCAGGATCTGGCCGTGCCGGATGATGGTGGCGATGACCGAGTTCGACGGCAACGTGAGATCTTTGATGGCGACGCCCAGGGCGCGGGCTCCTGCCGGGATCTTTTCCTCCACCAGGGAGTAGCGGCCCCTGCGCAGTTTGAGCAACGTCATCATGTCGCCCAGCGACATCTCTTCTTCGATCAGGCTGCTGAAGATCTGCGCCTGATTGAGCGCCACATCGACGTGAAACTTCTCGTCGAAGAGCCAGGCGGCGCGAGGATTATTGACCCAGGCGATGATGCGGGGCACGTTGTAGCGGGTGCGGGCAAAGAAACAGAGCGCAAGATTGTCTTCATCGACAGACGTACACGCAGCCAGTACCTTCGCCCGACCGATGCCGGCCTGTTCCAACACCTGCGGATCGATGGGGTTGCCTTCGTAGATGACTTCAGTGGGCAACTCATGGTGAAGGTTCGCGAGGACGTCGCGTCGGTGCTCGAGCAGTCGGACCTCATGCTGATGAGCCAGCAAGAGCGTGGCCAGGTGTGCAGCGGTTCGGCCTCCGCCGGCGATCAGCACAAACATGTTACCCCCCTTGCGGCATCGTGAGCCGCTCGCGCAACATTTCGATGCCGTCCATTGTGGAACTCAGGTGCAGAATATCGCCTGCCTCCAGACGCTCCTCCGGGCCGGGGAGCATCGCCTTGCCCGCCCGGGTCAGCGCCACGGGCAGACACTGACTGCCATGGAGGAACTCCTGGAGGATGCGGCCATGCCAGACCTCAGGCACGGAGAGTTCATAGATTTCGACCTCGCCGTTGCCGGCCGAGAACACGCATCTGGCGAAAGAGGGATAGAGCAACTCCTCGATGCGCTGCGCGCCCCAACTGGTCGAGCTGACCACCTGGAGGCCGAATGCCTCGTGCAAGGCCCGCCAGCGTGGGTGGTAGTTGCGGACCACCACTTGGGGCACACGGTAGACGGTTCGCGCGATATGTGCGACTACCGCGTTGAGCGAGTCGGAGTTGGTGACGGCCGCCAGACCGTCGGCCTGCTCGATGCCCGCTCGGCGCAGCACATCCGTTGCCAGCACTTCGCCATGCACGGTGCGTCCGCGAAAGTCGGTCGGTAGATTATCTAACGCCGAGGCCACCTGGTCGATGACAGCCAGTTGATGTCCCTTCTGGAATAAACGATACGCCAACTCCGCGCCTACTCGTCCACACCCGACGATGATGATATACATAGCGTGGTCTGTTCCTCCGATACCCTTGCCGCTATCACTCTATTTGATAGGGTACGTCGGTAATGACGATTCCCGGTTTAAACAACAGCATCAGTCGCAACCACATGGCAGTCTGGGTGTGTAGGAAGTTGTGCCACCAGCGGCGGGGGACAAACTGCGGCACGATGATCGTGATGATTTCGTTCGGCTGGCGCTGCGCCGCGATCTCCTCAATGTACCCTAACAAGGGTTCCAGAAGCAATCGATACGGGGAATCGAGCACGACCAGACGGACCCCATCGCCCCACGATTCCCACTTGCGGCGCAGACTGTCGATTTCCGCCTGATCCATGCCGATATGCACGGCCGTGATGTCATCGGAAAGCGTGCGGGCGTAGCGGAGCGCCGCCAACGTGCCGCGGTGAACGCCGCTGAGCGGCAGGATCACCCGCTGGCGAGTGACGCGGCCCGGCGCGCCATATCGTTCAAGCGACAGACGCGCGGCCAGATCGCGGTAATGATAATGGATGGCAAAGAAGACGAGGGTGAGGAGGGGGATCAAGAACATCACGATCCACGCCCCCTCGTGAAACTTTGTCACGGCAAAGACCAGCGTCACGACGGCCGTACAGCATGCGCCAAAGCCGTTGATCGCCATCTTCAGCGCCCAGCGCGGTTCGTAGCGGAGTGTTGAGCCGCGCTCGGTCGCTTCCTCACCGGGTCTGAGACGGCCGACCTTCCACCAACGGTGCGCCATCCCGGCCTGCGCCAGCGTGAACGAGACGAATACTCCGATCGCATAGAGGGGGATCAATGTATTGACGCTGGCGCCAAACAGGACGATCAGGCCTGACGCCACGAGGGCCAGCGCCACGATGCCCCGTGAATAGACGAGCCGGCTCCCGCGATAGGTAAGCTGTCTGGGCAGAAAGCCATCCTCTGCGAGCAGGGCGCTGAGCCGCGGAAAGCCGGCGAACGACGTGTTGGCGGCCATAATCAGGATAAGCGTCGTACCGCCGATGGTCGCCAGATACAGCAGACCCCTTCCGCCGTATGCCGTCCGCGCCAGTTGTGAGATGATCGTTTCGGTTTCCGAAGGGATCGCGCCGATCTTGCCGGTCAGAAAGGTGATACTGAAGAACAGGATACCCAGGATAACGGACATCCAGATCATGGTAATGCCGGCGTTGCGGCTGCGGGGCTCCTTAAATGCCGTGACCCCGTTCGAGATGGCCTCGATGCCGGTCAGCGCGGTGGTGCCGTTGGAAAAGGCGTGGAGAATCAAAAATAGCGCGACCGACTGCAGGTGGGGCTCTTTCTCCAGATGAGGCGGGTTCTCAACGATCCCGAGATCGCCCATCAGATACCGAAGGGCGCCGCTGCCGACTGTCAGCAGGATGATCCCCAGGAAGAAATAGCTGGGGATGGCGAGGATCGCCCCGGATTCTCTGACGCCCCGAAGATTGATGACCATCATCATCAGCACCATGGCGACCGCCAGCAGCACGCGATGATTGAAGAGAAACGGGAACGCCGAAGACATCTGGGCGACACCGGACGCCACGGAGACGGCGACGGTTAAGATGTAATCAACGAGCAGTGCCGCACCCGCAATCTGGGATGGCGCCTCTCCCAGGTTGTCACGGGCGACGATATAGGCGCCGCCGCCCCCGGGATAGGCATGGATGGTCTGCTCATAGGAGAGCGTGACAATGGCCAGCAGCGCTACGATGGCCAGTGAAATCGGGAGGGCATAGACGAACGCAGCGGTTCCGGCAGCGGCCAGCACGAACAGGATCTCATCCGTGGCATAGGCGGTAGACGAGAGTGCATCGGATGCAAACACGGCCAGCCCGACGGCTTTGCCGATGGTCTGATGGGGCGCGTCGGCGGTTCGAAGTGGCCGCCCGATCAGCCAGGTTCGCCAGGAGCCAGGCGGCTGGTATTTGGTGGTTCGTCGCAAGAGAGCCGTTTCGCTCTCTTTTTTGAGTGCGGGCACAGATTGCCTCACGATACGGTGTGCAGGATCAACAGGGTTGGTTGGTCGCCTGCACGCTTACATGCTTGCAAGGATGCTATCCCGGTCAGCGTATTCCGTCAAGTTGGCAGGCGTCATACTGAAGACCTTCGCTCGCACATGTCTATTCGTGTGATAGCATAGAGCCTGAAGAGTACGGAATTCAGCAAAATCGGCTCAATCTAGCCACTCTCCTTGAGCCTGTCAAGTATTATTCCGCGTGGAGACAACCGGCACAATGCGCCCGAGAGAGGAGGAGCCGATGAGCCTGCATGAAGGGATGAGGTTTGAGAGAGCCTGGAGGGTGACTGCGGCCGAGGCCGCCGATCGGCACGGCAACCCGTTCGTCCATGCGCTGACGACGCCGGTCGTGATTGAGTGGATAGAGGAGACGGCGACAGCCGGTGTGCAGCCGTATCTGCCGGATGGACAGGGTACCGTCGGCAGCATCATCAGAATGAGACACGTGGCGCCGACTCCGATCGGGCTTATGGTGAAGGTCGCGGCGACGCTGACCCGGATCGATGGACGGCGTCTCGTTTTCCAAATCGACGCATTCGACGAAATGGAGAAGATTGCCGAGTGTGAGCATGAGCGGGTGATCGTCGATCTGGCACGCTTCCACGAGAAGGCTCGAAGAAAGGAGGCAGCCGCGAAGACCACGTGAGTGAAGCTGTTGGAATAGAGGCCCAAGAGTTTCCTTGACAGTTTGTATCGACAGGAAAATAATACCATTCCGGATTCAGACATGCGCGGGATAGCTCATGTGTCTGGGGTAGGCCCACGGGTATGAACGTTACGACGCCCAGCGAAATCCCTCCTCGCCCCCCCCTTTATCAAAGAGGGGAATGGGGGGATTTGGGGCGGGGCTGGGGACTTTCGCGGCGATGGCCGACATGGTGTAGATGTGGCGAAGACCTCTGTACTTACGATCGATGGCTCATACGGAGAGGGAGGCGGGCAGGTTCTCAGGACGGCGCTGGCCCTATCCGCCGTCCTTGATCGGCCCATAGAGCTTGTCAAGATTCGGGCGGGTCGGAGAAACCCCGGTCTTCAGCCGCAGCATCTCTCCGGTGTCAAGGCGCTTGCGGAGATCACGGGCGCCGAGGTGCATGGGGCCGAGATCGGGTCGTCCCGCCTCTATTTTGCTCCCGAGCGGATCACTGGCGGATCACGGCGTTTCGATGTCGGGACCGCCGGAGCGGTGTCGCTGGTTTTTCAGGCGATCCTGGGACCGCTGGCATTTGCCGACAGACCATCGACCCTTTTGCTGACGGGCGGGACGCACGTGCCATGGAGTCCGCCGGCTCCATACGCCTCCCAGGTGTTCCTGCCGATGGTGAAGAGAATGGGGCTGGAGGCTGACTGGCAACTGGAACGTGGCGGCTTTTACCCGAAGGGGGGTGGGCGGGTTCAGGTCGCTGTGCAGCCGATGACACAGCTTAGCTCGATTGACCTGACGACTCGCGGTGCGCTGTTGGCGATTCTGGGGATATCAGCCGTAGCCGGACTCCCTGCGGAGATCGCCAAGCGCCAGGCCGATCGCGTCCGATGTCGGCTTACCGATGCGGGTTATACGATCCACATCGAGATTGCCGAGATTGATGCCGCCTGTCCGGGCGATAGCCTGTTTGTATGGGTTGAATTCGAGCAGGCTCGCGCCGGCTTCAGCGCGCTCGGCGAGCGCGGCAAACCGGCCGAGCGCGTGGCTGATGAAGTAGCCGATGCCGTGCTCGACTTTCTTGCCGGCGATGCCGCGACGGAGGGGCATCTGGCGGATCAGCTCGCGCTGTTTATGGCGCTGGCGAACGGTCGCTCGGTCCTGACGACGGCGCGCGTAAGTCGACATCTGCTCACAAACCTGTGGACGATTCAGCAGTTTCTACCGTTAGGGATATCGGTAGAGGGGCAGCTTGGCGGGCGAGGCCGGGTTACTATAGACGGGATCGGACTGAAAGCCGCGTCGTGGGCGACGACGACGACGGCCAACGCCTGAGGCAGCGCATGGTGAGGAAGGCGAAGACGACGGACGTCCCGGCGATTGCGAGCCTGGTGAATCTGTACGCCGGTAAGGGCGATCTGCTGCCGCTGACGGCGCAGGAACTCTCCGGCCGGATCGACGATTTTTACGTGTGTGAGCTGGATGAGCGGATTGCCGGAGTGTGCTCTCTCTTCGTCTATGGGATAGAGCTGGCGGAGATTCGATCGCTGGCCGTCCGGCCGGAGTATGAGGGCAAGGGCATCGGCCGCGCGGTGACCGAGACGTGCATTGCCGCAGCAAAGGCGCGCTCGATCAGGCGTCTCTTTGCCCTGACCTACAAACCCGCCTTTTTTGAGCGTGTGGGATTCCGCATCGTTGACAGGCTGACATTGCCGGAGAAGGTCTGGAAGGATTGCCGCCACTGCACCAAGTGGGATTACTGCGACGAGGTGGCGGTTCTGCTCGATCTATGATGGGGATGACAGGAGCACTGTGATGGACCGGTTATCGGGCAAAGGGCGTCATCAGATCTTTGTCGTGTCAGACGCCACGGGCGCTACCGCGGAGCTGGTCGTCCGGGCCGCGCTGGCGCAGTTTCAGGCCGCAGAGGTGGAGATCCGCCGGCTGCCGAATATCCGGACGGTGGGCGAGGTGCGCCGCGCGATTGATGCCGCCCACATGGGCAATGCGATCATTGTGCATACCCTGGTATCGGAAGAGCTTCGTCAGGCGCTATTGCTGGAGGGCCGAGAGCGGGGGGTTGAGACGATCGATCTGATCGGACCGCTCCTGCTTCGCCTGAGCGATCAACTGCGTGTTCCGCCGCTCATGCAGCCCGGTCTGTTCCGACAATTGGGGCAGGAATACCTCCAGCGGATCGAGGCCATCGAATATACCGTCAAACACGACGATGGCCAGAACCCGCCGGGACTTGATCGGGCGGACATCATCCTGGTCGGCATTTCGAGGACCTCGAAGACGCCGTTGAGCATCTACCTGGCCGGCAAGGGTTGGCGGGTGGCAAACGTTCCGGTCATTCTCAACCTGCCGCTGCCGGGCCGGCTGATGACGATCGATCAGGTCCGGATTATCGGGCTTATTGTCGGCGTCGATCGATTGGTGGAGCTGCGGCGGGCCCGACTCGAGCGCAAGCATGCGCCGGTCGCTGAAGCCTATGCGGAGGCGGAGAAGGTGCGCGCTGAGCTGTCGTACAGCCGATTGCTGTTTCGGAAGGCGGGCTGGCCGGTCATCGATATGACCAATAAATCGATCGAGGAGGCGGCGAGCGAACTGCTCACGATCATCGCTCCGCCTGAGGCGGCGCAACCGGTCGAACCGAAGCATGCCGGCGCGCCTCGGAAGCGCAAAGTAAAAACCTAGCCTGGTCGGGAAGGCCGGTCGTAGAGAAAGAAAAGAGAGGATACACGGGGGGGATCGATGGCAAAGCCACAGATTGAAAAGTCGCAAGCCAAAAAAGACGCAAAACAGAGAGCAAAAGAAGAACGGGCCGAAGACCAGCGGATGAAGCACCGTCAGCAGCGTACGGGACAGCTCGGGCTGTACGCCGCTGTCGCCATGGTCCTGCTGGTTGCCGGTTATTGGGGCTATGGCAAGATGACGGAGAAGCACACCTGGACCACGGTCCCAGTTCTTCCGAGCCCCCACATTGCCCCTGGTCTCCCGCATCCGCCATATAACAGCGACCCGCCTACGTCAGGGCCCCATGCGCCGGGACTGGCCCGATGGGGTGTATACACCGAACCGGTTCCCAAGGAGCTGCAGGTGCATAATCTCGAAGACGGCGGGGTGGTGATCCAGTACTCCTGCCAGGATTGCGCAGACCTGGTCAAACAGCTCACCACGATTGCGGAGCGCTATGATCGCGTTATTCTTGCGCCCTACACCGGCCTGGATCGGAAGATTGCGTTGACCGCTTGGGGGACGATCGATAAGTTTGATGAGTTCGATGAGGCGCGCATCGTTACGTTCATCAAGGCCCACATCGGGATCGACCACCACGGCGCGGGGGGCTAATGGGGTTGTGGCCGTGGACTCAGCGCCGATCGCAGCCAGAGACCGCCGGCCAATAACAGCTTTCGCGGTTTGCCGATGGTGATATCCCCATGAAAGACATCGTATCGCTGCGCTTCGATCCTCAGCAGCAGGCGATAGTAAATGGCCCGCATGATCTCCGCGGCCAGCAGCGACCGCTCGTCTTCGGCGGTCAGGGCGGCTGAGGCGGCTCGAAAAAAGTCATGCGCTCGCTCGCATTGAAACCGCATCAGCTCCGTAAAGGCGTGGTTGTAACGTCCGGCCAGCAGCTCTTCTTCAGAATAACCAAACCGTCGCAGGTCATCCTGCGGAAGGTAGATTCGTCCTCGTTGCGCATCAACCCTCACATCCCTGAGAATATTGGTCAGTTGAAAGGCGATGCCCAGTTGTTCGGCGTAGGTCTTGGTCAACGGATTCGTATAGCCAAAGATTTCGATACAGATCAGCCCCACGATGGACGCCACACGATAACAATATAGATACAGCTCCTCGAACGTTCCATATCTGGCGCGCGCGAGGTCCATCTCCATCCCGTTGAGCAACTCCTCGAAATAGACCTTCGGGATATGAAACTGGCGCGCGGCTCGGCCGACGGCGTTCATCACGGGGGAATCCACGCCGTCCTCGATGGCGGTATCGAGTGTGCGCCGCCATCGGGTCAACGCGTCTGCCGGGTTGGCGCCGGCCGTTGTCTCGTCTACCAGATCGTCGCTCAGGCGACAGAAGGCATATACGGCGTAGAGCGCCTCGCGTTTCGGCTTTGGGAGGAAGAGAAAGGCGTAATAGAAGTTCGACCCGCTCTGCTTGGTGATGGTGCGGCTGTTGGTTCGAGGGTCATCCACCTGATTCATGTATCGTATTATAGAAAAATCGGCGCTCCGAGGCAAACTGCTAATGACTGCCTAAGAATAAAGCGATCGCGCAACCCATTCAGGTGCCTGTCATTGCGAGCACCCGAAGGATGCACGGTAATTTCCCATCAAATCCCTCCCTTGGCCCCCCTTTATAAAAGGGGGGTGCGGGGGGGATTTCGGTCGCGACGCTCGCAATGACGGATCCCACACTCTTTTCCAGGGACCGTGAAAAGGAGTTGACACTCCCGCCTCTCGTAGCCCTATACTAAGGAACTTTTACTAAAGCATATAAAGAACACAGTAATATTTCATCATCATTTCCGGAGAAAGGAGCGTGAGATGAATCAATGGTTGCGAATCGGCATGATCTGCCGGATGGCGGTTGCTGTCGTCGCAATAAGCACATCTGCCGCGGGCGCAGTGGAGCAGGGTAACGCTATTGTGAAGGAGGAATTCTTAGTCCAAGGCAAGGATCAGGGCGTCAAGCTATTTGTTCGAGAGAAGCGGCTTGCAAATCTACCGAAGATCGCGAAAGAGAATGTTGTGCTTTTTGTTCACGGTATTCCAGGTCCAGGCTCAGTCATCTTCGACCTGGCCGTTCCCGGATATTCATGGTTAGAGTATGCCGCCGAACGCGGTTTTGACGCGTTTACTCTGGATATCAGGGGGTTCGGACGTTCGACCAGACCGACGGAGATGAAAGAGTTGCCGTATCAGAACCTTCCCATCGTTCGCACAGATCAGGTGATGCGGGATCTCGATGTTGCCGTTGATTTCATCCGATCCAAGCGAAAAGTGGAGAAGGTCAATATCATCGGATACTCCATTGGCGCGTCCTGGTCGGCCCTCTATGCGACGTTGCACCCGGAAAAGGTGGGCAAGTTGGTGATGTATGGGGCGATTTATGGAAGGAACTCGACCTTCGTCAGCGCGTTCGGTGACCCGACCAATCCGGACCGACCGAATCTTGAGATGGGGGCCTATCGCTATCTGGGCCGGAAAGAGTTGCTTGATCAGTGGGATGGGTGGATTAAGCTTGAGTTGCAGGATGAATGGCGAGACAGAGAGGTCATCGATGCGTGGATCGATGCCCTGTTGGGCTCCGATCCCACAGCCAAACAACGTAGTCCGGAATCGGTCCAGGTTCCTAACGGCCCGTACATCGATTGGCATGAAATTCACGCGGGCCGGTCGCTGTTTGATCCGGCGAGGATCAAGGCGCCGACCATGATTGTCCGAGGGAGCGCGGAAGAGCTGATCACCAACGAAGCTGCCGACGAACTGCTCCAGAGGTTGACCTCGGCGCCATCCAAGCGACGCCTGGATATCGGCGATTCGACGCATTACGCCGTCCTGGAAAAGAACCGCCTGCAGCTCTATCGAGGCGTTCAGAATTTCCTCGAGGAGTAAATCCGGTTGATGGTGAATCGCCCTTGAAGTCAGGGAGAACGATGCGTTATGATGAGGATGCTGGTGGACTGCGGAGGAATGGAGTCCGCCTGGTGTAGTGTATCTCACGCTTCTTTACATTTATTCTGGAGCCGTCATTGTCCAGCAAGTCTCTCACTCCGGTCCCGAAATCCCCCCAACCCCCCTTTTAAAAAGGGGGGGAATAGGAGCATGGGAGGTAGCACGGCGAGCCGCGAGCTCGCACCCCCGCGATCGAAGGGGGAAAAGAGGCGGGTACGGGAGCCGCACGTGGCGCTGATAGGTCCCCCCCCCTTTACAAAAGGGGGGTACGGGGGGATTTGAACGAGCAGAAAATCCCCCTCAATCCCCCTTTGCCAAAGGGGGAGGGTACTTGAGATGTTGTGCAACAGTGCAAGCTCTTCAGTGCTCCTCTCAATAAATCATTTCCCCCCCTTTACAAAAGGGGGGTTGGGGGGATTTGGCACTGGGCAGTATAACTTTCATCCCCATGGGCGCGCCGGCGGCGTATGCGGTATTGGTTATGTAGTGACAACTATCAAGCTGCGAGAGGGGAGTCATGGCGTTGCAAGACGAGTTTCAAGATCCGTTCGAACGTATCGATGTCGAGACGGCGAAGAAGCTGATCGAACAGGGCGGCACGGTCGTCGTTGATGTGCGGGAGCCCGCGGAGTGGAGCCAGGGGCATATCGCCGAGGCCGTACATATCCCTTTAGGAACGCTGATGAACCGTCCGCGGGAGCTGCTCCAGCAGGATGGCATCATCTTCGTGTGCGCCGAGGGAATCCGGAGCGCGGTGGCCTGCGAGGTGGCCGCGGCGATCGGCAGGACGCAACTGTATAACCTCGAAGGGGGAACGAAAGCCTGGCTGAAGCAAGGCTACCCCCTGACGCGATGATTACGATCCGCGCATGGTCATCTGACTCGATCCACTGATGCCGACGCCGCCGCGGATTCGGTTCGGGACGGATGGGTGGCGCGGGGTCATCGCCGGGGATTTCACCTTTGAGGGGGTCCGACTGGTTGCCCGCGCTGTGGCTGCGACCCTTCGGGCGGCTCATCCGGAAGGCGAGCGTTGCCTCGTCGCCATCGGTCACGATACCCGCTTTCTCTCGCGGCGGTTCGCGCAGGCAGCGGCCGACGTGATGGGTGCGCTTGATGTGGACACCTGCCTGACGACCTCTCACGTTCCCACACCGATATTGGCGTGCGCGATCCCGGTTCTCAAGGCGCAGGGCGGGCTGATGGTCACCGCCAGCCACAATCCTCCATCCTATAACGGATTGAAGGTTCGCACCGCCGATGGCGGCGCCGCGCCCGTCAGCCTGACGGATCAGATTGAGGCAGAGGTCCGTCGCCTCCTGAACAGTCCGGGGGGATGGGCCGGACGCGCCATGGCGCCTGCCGATGCAACGTTTGATCCTCTCCCGCCGTATCAGGCGCGGCTGCGCGACCTGGTCGATATGGAACGGATCGGCCGCTCGCGCCTCCACGTCGTCATTGATCCGATGTACGGCGCGGCGCAGGGGATCGCGGCAGGACTGCTTCGTGGAATCGGCCTTCAGGTGGAGGAAATCCATGCGGAGTTGAACCCCTGGTTTGGCGGGGTATCCCCGGAACCGCTTGGCGGCAGCCTTGGAGAGCTCGCTGAACGGGTCAGGGGCCTGCAAGAGTCGAGGAAGATCGGACTGGCCTTTGACGGCGACGGCGATCGTCTGGGAGCCATTGATGAGACCGGAACGTTTGTCACGCCGCACCAGATCTTCGCGCTGCTGCTGCAGCATCTGGTGGCCAGACGCGGACTGACCGGTACAGCCATCAAAACCTTTTCCACCACCACGATGATCGACCGGTTGGCGGCGAGCCATGGCCTGCCGCTGACGGTGACCCCGATCGGATTCAAGTATATTGCCGAGGTCATGCGACGGGAGCCATTTCTGATCGGGGGAGAGGAGAGCGGGGGGATCGGGGTCGCGGGCCACATTCCCGAGCGGGATGGGATTGCGAGCGCGTTGCTGCTGCTGGAGTGCCTGGCGACAGAGGAGAAACCGCTCGGAGTAATGGTCAGGGAGCTGGAGGCGAAGGTGGGACCCCATTGCTACCGCCGCCTTGATCTGCGGCTGGCCAGCCGGGAGGATGGGCGGGAGCTCGGAAGGCGCGTGGGCAGCGATCCGCCGGCCTCCATCGACGGGTGGCGGGTAAAAGAGGTGCAGACGCTGGACGGCGTCAAGCTGGTCGGGACGGACGGCGGCTGGCTGCTCATCAGACCGTCCGGGACAGAGCCCGTACTTCGCCTGTACGCCGAGGCGCCAACCCAGGATCAGGTCTCCCGGTTGCTCGACTGGGCAAAGCGCTATGCGGACGGCATTCAGGGGACAGGGTAGAGCCGATCCGGCGTAAGGAACATCCAACTCGGAAACAGGAGCAAACACTCATCCTATGATTCGTACACTGAAGGCACAGCTTACTGAGTCGCTGCTGACAACGATCACACAGTCCGATTTGGAGGCCGGGCTTTCGCCGGCCGCGTCACCGTCGGTTGCGTGGGAATATCCGAGCGACCCGGCGTTCGGCGATCTCTCGACCCCGGTGGCCTTTGGCCTGGCGAAGGCGCTGCGGCGGAAGCCTCGCGAGATCGCGGCGCAGATTGCCGCGTCCGCAGCCTTCCCTCATGATCTGGTCGATCGTGTCGAGGTGGCGGGCGCCGGCTATCTGAACTTCTTCATCGCGAAGCCGTTCTGGCGTCATCTGGTTCAGGAGATTCTCCACGCCGGACCGATGTATGGAAGAACGGATGTCGGCGCGGGGCGGCGGGTCCTTGTAGAGTTTGTCAGCGCAAATCCCACCGGTCCGCTTGTCGTCGTCAATGCCAGGGCGGCGGCCGTCGGTGACGCCATTGCCCGGCTGTTGGAAGCCGTGGGCTATCAGCCGTACCGGGAGTATTATGTGAACGATGCGGGGAACCAGTTTCGGATGCTGGCGTTGGCCATGGAGGTCCGATGCCGTCAACTGCTCGGCGAGGACTGCCCGATGCCGGACGAGGCCTATCCGGGAGAGTACGTGATCGATCTGGCCCGCGAATACATCGAGCAGCAGGGGCCTGACGCGCTGTCCACGCCGGAGCCGGAGCGCCGCGATCGACTGGGTCGCTTTGCGGTCGGACGGATCCTCGACTGGCAGCGGGCCTCGCTGGAGGCGTACGGGGTCGCCTTTGACAGGTGGTTCAGCGAGCGCGAACTGCGGGACCGCGGCGAGACGGAGCAGGTGCTGGAGGCGTTGAGGGCGCGCGATTTCCTGTATGAGCAAGAAGGCGCCCTGTGGTTTCGCTCCACCCTCTTTGGCGATGATAAAGATCGGGTCCTTGTCAAGGGCGACGGCGAGATCACCTATTTTCTTCCGGATATCGCCTATCACCAGGACAAGTTTACCCGCGGTTTTGAGCGGGTGATCGACCTCTGGGGACCGGACCACCACGGCTATGTGCCCAGGATGCAGGCGGCGATGCAGGCCCTCGGCCATCCGCCTGAGGCGCTGACGATTCTGATTGTACAACTCGTCCGGCTCATGCGCGGAACCGAACAGGTCCGGATGTCCAAGCGGGCGGGACAGTTCGTGACGATGGGCGAAGTGGTTGAGGAGGTGGGGCGTGATGCGGCGCGCTTCACCTTTCTGACCAGACGGTGCGACAGCCAGTTGGACTTTGATCTCGAGCTCGTCAAGTCGGCGTCGGAGGACAACCCGGTCTACTACGTACAGTACGCGCACACCCGCCTGTGCGGCATCCTCCGGGAGGCGGCAAAGACCCAGCTTCCGGCCCCATCTCCAGAAGATAACATCGAGCGGCTCGAACTGCCGGAAGAGATCGGATTGATCAAGCAACTGGCGCTGTATCCCGAACTGGTGGCCGGGGCGGCGCAGGCGCTGGAGCCGCACCGACTGACGACCTATCTGCATGACCTTGCCGCCCGGTTTCACGGCTACTATACCCGCCACCGGATTATCTCGGCCGATCGCGACGTGACGCGCGCCCGCCTGGCGCTGGTCGACGCGCTTCGCGTCGTCATGGCCAATGCGCTGGCCCTGCTCGGCGTCTCCGCCCCGGAGCGGATGTAACCACACGGTCACGATCCCGCCCCCTCTTCACGCCATCGCCGCACCCAACGCGCCAACGCGATAAACGCGCCGCCGCGACGACGCACCCAACGCGACGACGCGACGACGCGATAAACGCGACGACGCAATAAACGCGCCAACGCGATCGACGCGCCTCCGCGGTACGCTAAAGAGATACTTGACAAAACTTTTGTGCCGGCTTATCGTATTATCAGATAAGCTGACTGTCTGATAATCAGGTAGAAGAGGGCGTATGATGGTAGAGACAAGCAGGGTAGGAAGGCGGGGAACTATCGTTATTCCGGCGGCGATCCGCCATCGTCTCAAAATCGAAGAGGGCGCATTCGTCATTGTTGAAGAACGAGAGGACGGAGTCCTGATCCGCCCGGCGGCCCTCATGCCGATTGAGATCTACACGGCCGAACGCCGGGCCGAGTTCCTTCTCTCAAATGCAGTTGATGCTGAGGATTACGCCCGAGCGCGTGAAGAGGTCAGGGCCATGGGACTCGACCCCGATGCGATTCCCCACTATACGGCCGCCGGGAATTGACGGGTGGACCGGCTCTTCCTGGATGCCAAAGTCCTGTTTTCTGCGGCCTATCGACCTGATGCCGGCCTCCGGCGCTTGTGGGGGATCGCCGGCGTCCAGCTCATCACCTCGACCTACGCAGAGGAGGAGGCCCGTCGCAACCTGGAAACCCCTGTTCAGCATGCGACCTTGGACGAGCTGCTTCGTCATGTCAAGATACTGAGCTTCCAGTCCGGCTTCTCTCTTCTGCCTACCGGTCTGGAGCTTCCGGACAACGACCGGCCGATTCTTGAGGCCGCCATCTTCAGTCAAGCCACGCATCTGCTCAGTGGGGATATGAAAGCCTTTGGCGCGTATTACGGTCGCGCACTCGCAGGGGTTCTTATCCTGCCGCCGGCTGCGTATCTCCGCTTTTTACTTGACAAGCCCAATGTGTGAAGTAAAAAACTGCACTAACGTGGCCTGAGTCGAGACAATCTGATCAGTCGTCAGATGAGTCGTCCCCATCATCTCCTCCAGCAATCCGTGACCGTGGCCCTGCACCCCGACCACGCCGTCCCCCACGCCATCGCCGCACCCAACGCGCCAACGCAATCGACGCCATCGCCGCAACGACGCTCTCGACGCGATGACGCCATAGACGCGATGACGCCATAGATGCAATCGCCGCGCCGCCGCGATCGACGCATGACAATCTCCCGTTTCGAAGATCTGGAGTGCTGGCAGGAGGCGACGGTCCCTGCTCTACTGCTGATATATGAAGCGATCTCGATGCGTAATCCGTACCGATGGAAGATCAGGGCGAGATGCTGACTGACCTTGATGGAGTTGTCGAGCGATTGATCGCGGCGTACGATCCCGAGAGGATCATTCTCTTTGGCTCACACGCCGCCGGTCGCGCCCAAGAGGGGAGTGATTTTGATCTCTTAATTCTTAAGGAGTCCGACAGAGAGCCCCTCGATCGACAGATCGAAGTGGAGAGGATTCTCTCGGATCGGCTCGTGCCTCTGGACCTGTTCGTCTACACCCCTCAAGAGGTGTGGGCTCTGTACGCAGCCGGCAGTCCATTCCTGGAGGAGGTCCTTGGCCGGGGGAGGGTACTGTATATGAGAAAAGCCACAGGGGCATGGATCGCAGAGGCCAGGGACGAGCTGGAGAGTGCGGCCATTCTCTTTGATCACCACAAGTATAGAGGAGTCTGTCTACATAGCCAGCAGACGGTGGAGAAGTGCCTGAAGGCCTTGCTTCTGGAGAAGGCTCGACCGCTGACGCGAACCCACGATATCGTTGAGTTGCTCAACCTTGTCACCGCCGAAGGGTGGACCGTAAGCGTGCCCATGGACGAGGCGGTTTTCCTCAACAGTGTCTACAGAGGGTGTTACCCCACTGAGCGGGGGCTGTTGCCGCACGGGGAACCAGGCGAAAAGGATGCGCACCGCGCCCTTCAGGCTGCCAAGACCCTGATGCAACGCGTAGATGAACTCCTGGGCAAATCAGGTGCACCATAGCATGAGCGCGATCGCACGGTACCGTCAATGACCACCGAACCGACCCTCTGCGGACGCAGGATGCGGGTCATCATAGTCACCAACCCCCCGCCCCGACCAACAGACCATGTCGACGCAACCAACGCGATCGACGCGACGACGCTATCGACCAGGCAGATCATCTAGTGAAGGTGCTGGCGGTGGGGATGCAGGCGTGATAAATTAAAACTCGTGTTCAGCTTCAAGGAACGAAGTATGAAGTCGCCAGGAGGCAGCAACTATGGCAACGGTCACTGATATTGGAACACTTATCGTGAGGTCACCGGAAATCCGGGGGGGACGCCCACGGATCGCTGGGACCGGGGTCACGGTACGGCGTATCGTAGGGTGGTACAAATTAGGATTGGCTCCGGAAGAGATAGCCGGCCGGATTGGCCACCTGTCATTGGCGCAAGTCCATGCAGCTCTCGCGTATTACCACGCGAATCGAGAAGAGATCGAAATCGACATTGCCGCTGAGGACATTGAAGCTGATCGCCTTGAGCGAGAGCACTTCCTTTCCCGAAAGAGCCCGTGACAGTCCGGCTATATGTGGACGAGGATGCTTTAGATAGCGACTTGGTGTCTGCTTTGCGTGCACGCGGTGTAGACGTTATCACCGCACGTGAAGCGAGCTTGATCGAGCAGAAGGACGAAGTACACCTGGAATATGCGACAAGGCAGGGTCGCGCGTTGTTTTCCTTCAATGTAGGAGATTTCTATCGTCTACATACCGGCTTTCTGAGAGGGGGCAAGTCGCATGCGGGAATCATCCTCGCACGTCAGCAGCGCTATTCAGTGGGCGAGCAAATGCGTCGCCTCCTGAAACTTGTTGTCACCAAGTCGGCTGAGGAAATGAGCAATCAGGTTGAATATCTCAGCGCCTGGGACTGATAGCCGCTACAGACAGATAAGCGACAGTGCCATCTGCGTGGACGATTTTGAGCATGCGTTACCGCATTTGGCCGTTCGAGGGCTGCAAGGGCGTGTGCGATATCATGATCGATTCCTTGTAACGTCCCTTGCGCACAGATGGCTCTGCTATATGATCGAGTAGACCAGATCGGCCCACCCACTCAATCGACCTAACAAACTCGACGCCGCGATGACGCTATGGACGCGATGACTCAATCGACTCTCTGGTCTCGCTCGTCTCGCTTTTCCCGCTCGTCTCACTAATCTCGCAGACGAACCCGACGCGACGACGCAATCAACGCAATCGACGCAATCGACGCGCCGCCGCAATCGACGCCATCGACCAAGACCAGACCAGACCAGACCAGACCAAGAAGCCGCACTATTGACTAGTATCAAGGGAGAAGAATAAGGTAAAATGAAAACGTGTGAGGCCCTCTTGATACGGAGCGCGTATGGCTGTACATGTGGTACACCCCCACGTTACACAGGTTGAAGGCATCGTTTCACACCCTCTCCTTCTACTACGATCAGCAAGCAGAGATCGATGCCGACCTTGACGCGAACCGAGAAGAATACGTCCGGCGTCGCCTGACCGGTGAAGATCCGTCTCTACCTCGATGAGGACGTCGACGTGGCGTTGGCTGCAGCCCTCCGTCAACGTGGGATCGACGTACTCACCACTCAGGAAGCCGGACACCTCACCCACGATCCTATACGGTTGTAGCATGCATAGCCACATGGCGGATAAGGCAAAAAATGTCTAGGACGGCGTTAGAGCTGACGACCGAGGAGTGGCGAGCATACCGACCTATCCAGAAGCCGAGTGAGCCGCAGGCAGAGGAGCGCTTTGGGCAGGCATGGGAGATCGCATGTCGAGCGGCACGCCTGTTGCGGGAGAGGTTTGGTGCCACGCGGGTGGTGATCTTCGGCTCGTTGGCCCACCGAACCCGGTTTCATCCCTGGTCGGACATAGACTTAGCTGCGTGGGGAATCCCAGCCGCTCAGTTCTATCGTGCTGTTGCCGCCGTCACGGGCCTCACCCCGGACTTTGAGGTAAGTCTGGTGGACCCGGAGGGCTGTCGGCCTGCTGTACAGGAGTCTATCGAGCGCGAAGGGGTCGACCTGTGAGCGAACGGCTCCTCGAGTTGGCCGAGCGAATCCGGTCTGAACTCAGTGACGTGGAGCGATTGGTGGGGCGCGTACAGGAAGGATGGCTCCGAGCAGAGCGGTCGGCGGATGACCTTTACCTGGATAGTGTGGCGCTGAATCTCCATGGGTTCTACGCCGGCTTGGAGAGGCTGTTTCAAACGATTGCTGCTGCCGTTGATGGGACTATGCCCCGAGGTGCGAACTGGCATCAGGTCCTGTTGCAGCAGATGGCCGTTGAGGCTCCCTCCTCAGTGCGTCCGGCTGTGATCTCCGAGAGGTCGCGGGATGCGTTAGACGAGTATCGCGGATTCCGCCATATCGTCCGCCATGTGTACACCTTCAAATTTGATCCTGGGAAGGTACAGCCGTTGGTAGAGCACATGCAGACAGTATTCCGGCAAGTACGCTCCGAAATGCTGGCTTTCGCGGATTTTCTGGAAGCACAGGGACGGGAAGAAGAGAGAGATTGACTGGTACTCCCCCTATCGCTCGCCCCGCTCGTCTCGCAGACCAAACCGACCAAGACCAAACAGACGCAATCGCCGCGCCAACGCAACCGACGCGATAAACGCGACGACGCCATCGACGCAACGACTCGACGCAAGACGCGACGACGCGATCGACGCGATCGACGCAATCAACGCGCCAATGCGAACTTTCAATAGTCCCCAAACTGGAGTAAACTGGTGTTCGATGAGACGCGAAGATTCTGCTGCCAAGTGAGATCCGGGGCGCGACGATACGCGTAGTGTACGATTGAAAGGAGTAGGGTGGTCAGATGCTGTTGGGATACATTCAAGAGGCATTGGAGAGGGCGCGGTACGAGCTCATCGAGGATGAAGAGCCGTATTATGGTGAGGTGCCGGAGTTACCTGGGGTGTGGGCGACAGGGAAGACGCTGGAAGCCTGTCGTCGCCATTTGGCAGAAGCCGTTGAGGACTGGGTGCTGTTGAGTATCGCGAAAGGATTACCGATACCGGCGTTGGGCCAGATCGCTATTCACCTACCGGAGAAGGTATCGGCGTGACGCCGCGGCTGACGCCTGTTTCGCGCCGCGAGCTGATCCAGCGCCTGAAGACACTGGGGATGGAAGCATAGTATAATTTCCGGAGAGATAAGGGAGGTGGCAGGACAATGCGCCGCATCGTGTACCGTACGGAGTTTTTCAAAGAAGGCGATCCGTATGTTGGCGTCGCTCCGGAGCTAGATGTTTCGAGTTTTGGAGAAACCCTAGAGGAAGCCAAGCAGTCCATTCAGGCGGCAGTAGAAGCCTTCGTCGACGAGTGTGAAGCAATGGGGACACTACAGGAAGTACTTGAAGAAGCGGGATTCAGTCAAAAAGGTGATACCTGGCTTCCCCGCCAACCCCTCGCAACAGAATTGCTCAGTGTAAGCTAAGAGGTGTCGGCTCAACGGATCGTCCCGCTCTCATTCCAGTGACCCACATTCTCACGAATCAACGCTACGCAACAGACGCAATCGACGCAATTGCCGAGTCCTGCTCAGAAAAGCCCGCGGGCGTAGGTGAAGCAGTCGAGCGAGAGGTGATATGAAGATGAAGACGCTCTATACCATGGTGGTGCGAAGAAGCGGCGACAAGTGGGTAACGCTCTGCCTGGAAAATGGCATGGTAGGCCAGGGAGCGAGTAGAGAAGAGGCGATGAGGCGGTTACGGGACGCGGTTGCGTCGTTCGAGGAGGCGGTGAAGGCAGAGGAGGACGCATATGCTGCGCCCGTTTCGATCAGAGAATTGCACGAGTTTCTGACCTACGAAGTAGATCAACCAACGGCCGAGCGCTACGAATTATGCGCCGTCTATGGCTAAAAAGATTCCCGCGCTTAAACCGCGGGAACTCATCCGCTTGCTGCTGGCCGAAGGGTGTATATTCTATCGCGAAGGCAAGGGCGATCACCGGCTGTACAGTCGAACGGTTGCGGGCAGGAAACGCATCGTTCCAATAGACATGGGCGCAGGTGAGCTTTCACCGCTCTACGTGTTACGCATTCTCAGGCAGCTCAGCTTCAGCGATGAAGAGATCGAGCGTCTCCTTCGGAAGTAACTCTGAACCGTCCGTTGTGTTCCTGCTCCCCATAGACCATCTCCGGTCTCTTTCGTCCCCGACCAGACAGACCAAACAGAGTTCAAGGTTCAACGAATAACGTTCAAGGTTCGACGAAGATAGTTCAAGGTTCAAGGTTCAATGTTTAACAAGTACCGTTCAACGTGCAAGGTTCAACGTTCAACCAGATCGACCAGATGACCAGATGGGATCACATCGTTGTCAAAACCGACAAATCATATCGTTGTGTACAATATGGCATCCTAAGATACAGGACAGAAGATAACGATTCGAAAACAGCTTTGTAATTGACAGGCGTGATGCAGACGTGATAGAAACGTATCAGCCTTGCAACGCGTGTTTCACCCTTGGAAGCGAACCAGCAACGCGGATGTCCGCCCTCGCCGCTTCAGAGTCGGTATGAGCTCCTCGCCACGCCGGCGCTGTAAGTGAGAGGGCGAAGCCACATCCGCCCCCCACACCATGAACGTTATCGTCTCGCCGTTCCCGCTCGTCCCGCTGATCCACGCCGCTCGCCGCCCGCAATATCGGGGGATTCAGAGGAAATCAACAGCATCGGGTTGCATACTCGGCCAAAGCATCGGCGATTAAAGTGAACCGATCACCAGGCAGGCTGTAAGAGACAATGAGGACTCCATGGTGAGGGCGCTGGTTATGGAAGAACTGGACCGTGAGGCGGATAAAATCGTCACGGTTTCTGGTCACGAAGCAACGTTCCTCTTGGGCGGCCCGGTCGAGCTGATCGGCATCAGAACGTCCTTCGGCGCCGACCTCGTGGACGCTGATCGCATCAACGCCCCGTGCGCGGAGCAACTCGGCAACCTTCTGGCTGAGGTCCTCGTCCAAGTAGAAGATCAAGGCCGGTCCGGTGTCAGGGAGGGATACCGTTCGGCGAGTCGCGCCTGTGTCCAAGCGTCGTTCTGAGAAATCTGTCGGTCTATCTCCTCGGGATAGGCGGCATAGTAGCCGAGGGTGGCACGGAGTTGAGGCTCAGAGAGCCAATGATAGGCGTGGCGGAGACGCTCCACATCGCGCTCAAGGCTCTGATATGTGGCGATGATCTCCCAGACCTCAAGGCCGGCGCCGGCAATGCGGGCCCTTCGGCCGGATGGGCCGTCGGCAAAGAGGATCCCGGGACATCGTCGCATCTTCACGGCTTCAGCGATCAGCTCGTTGGCCACGGTCGAGAAGTCCCGGCCGGAAGCCTCGGCAGCCTCCTCAATGGCTTTGGCGACCTCGTCGGGAATCCGCAGACTCTTTTGTACAGTTGGCATCGCTCCCTCCAAAACTCTAAAACGTCCGACATGAGAATACATTGGGTGACATTATCCCGTCAAGATAATTGAGGCTATGGCGTCTATCGCGGCCCATTCCCATCGCCGCAACGACGCTATGGACGCAATCGACGCAATCGACGCATGAAAGTTGTCCTCCTCGCCGGCGGTCTTGGCACCCGCCTCAGTGAAGAGACCGATGCCCGCCCCAAACCGATGGTCGAAATCGGCGGGCGGCCGATTCTCAGGCAGATATTTCTGGAAAGCTGCTTCAGTGCGTATCCCTAAATTTATTACGGATGTCAATGTAGAGAAAGGCGTTGTAGATTTCCTGCGTGACGAAGGGTATGATGTGAAATGGGTGGCGGACCTCGACGTGGCAATGTCCGACCAGAGACTCCTCGATCTGGCGAACAAAGAACAAAGAATATTGGTCACCAACGACAAGGACTTTGGCGAATTAACATTTCTACAAAAGAAGCTGTCGGTCGGGATCATTTTGATCCGAATCAAGGGTCGCAAGGCGAGTGACAAGGTGAAACTGACGAAAAAGTTGTTGCAGGATCACTCGGACCGATTGCCGAATCACTTCGTTGTGGTGAGCAGGACAAAGTTTAGATTCATACCCATGGGGCGAAGCCAATGACCGAGCAAGCGTTGCTGAAGCGAATTGTAGTGAATCCGGATATCATGCTGGGAAAACCTGTCATTCGTGGCACCCGGCTGACAGTAGAAATGGTTGTAGAAAAGATCGCCTACGGGACGACGTTCGAAGACCTTCAGAAAGACTATCCCTTCATCACCACAGACGATATCCGGGCCGCCCTGCTGTATGCCGCAAAAAGCTTGGCCCATGAAGACATCTACGCGGCGTGAGGATGTGCGCGTTCCTCCCGCCTCGTTGTCATCGACCTGAGTTTCGCGATCCTGCCGGCGCTCCGATCTCGTCATTTCGCCGCAACCCACGCAAGACTCGACGCCGCGACGACGCCATCAACGCAATCGACGCAACCGACGCAAGACGCGACGACGCTATCGACGCAACGCCGCGCTCCAGACGATCAGCCGCACCCCGCGCCCCTTCAGCCCATTACCGTATCGGACCGAGGGCGAGCGAATCCGGGTCATCGGTGGCCCCCTGGCCGGCCTGGCGAGCGACCAGGACGGCCGCCCCTGTCTGGTTGTCTCCGTCGATCTCCTCCAGCAATCGATAGCCGTGGCCCTGCACACCGACCACGCCGTCCTCCACGCCATCGCCGCAACGACGCGATGACGCAACCAACGCAACCAACGCAACCAACGCAACCAACGCAACCAACGCGATCGACGCAACCGACGCGATCATTGGTGCCAGGGAGGAATTGTCGAGAGGGGGTGAACGGGGTATACTTGATTAGGCGGAGAATGAGAGACTTGGACATGGAGTATCCGTGTGGCGCGTTACCGCTGGGGTTGGCGTGCAGGAGGTGGGGATGGCACCGTATGTAGAACGAAACACGCAAGGTACGCTGGTGGTCGCCGGATCTCGGGTGAGCGTTGGGTCGGTCGTACGTGCGTTCTGGACGGGGGAGACTCCAGAGACCATCTGTCAGGCCTTCCCCGCATTGAGCCTCGAGCAGGTCTATGGGGCGATTGCCTATTACTTGGCTCACCGTCCAGAGGTCGACGCCGAGATCGCCACGTACGATACGGAGGTGACGCGCCTGCGTGAGGCTGCGCGGATGCGAAATGCCGACCTCCGATCCCGGTTGACCGCCGCGCAGCCCGCGCGTCCGTGACTGCAGTACGACTGCTCTTCGATGAGGATGCCGATCACCGCATCCTCCGCGGTCTCCGGCGGGTGGCTCCCCGGGTCGACGCATGCAGCGTCAGCGACATCGGCTTGGCGGGTCGGCCGGATCGAGAGATCCTCGCTTGGGCGGCCACCGAGGGTCGGCTCCTGGTGACACGGGATGTCCACACCATGACCGCCGAGCACGCCGCGTTCATCCAGGACGGTTATAGCTCCGCCGGCGTGGTGTTTATCCTGCACGATGTGCCAATTGGGCGGGCAATTGCGGATTTGATCCTCATCTGCGAGGCCTCCACGGCTGCCGAGTGGGGTAATCGCACCGATTTCCTCCCCCTTTAGGCGAGAACCCCCTTTTCTTCAGGGAGCGATGCCAGTCGCAGTTAAGGCAACCCTCCCCCTCGTCTCTCAGGTCTCGCTTGTCATCACCGCAACGACGCCAGAGACACTATGTACGCAACGGACGCGACGACGCCATCAACACGACAACGCGATGACGCAACCGACGCAATCGACCCATTATCGTCTTGACAAACCTGTCTCAATAATGATACAAACTACCGAATCGCGTCTTTTCCATTTCAACGATACGCAACAGACGCAATCAACGCAGTCGACGCGCCAACGCAACAGACGCAACAGACGCGATCGACGCGACAGACGCGATCAACGCGATCGACGCTTCAGGACCCGAGCGTGACGTCAGTCAACTCGCCCCTGTAAGTGACAGAGCGAAAGCCCATCCAGACCCTTCGGCCTCTGTGGTCTATCTCGTTTCTTCCGTCTCGCTTGTCACCCGCGCAACGACGCAATCGACGCGATGGACGCAGACGGCCGCCCCTGCCTGGTCGTCTCCATCGATCTCCTCCAGCAATCGCTGGCCGTGGCCCTGCCCCCCGACGTTGCCGTCCCCCACGCAATCAACGCGATCGACTCGACGACGCAATCGACGCGATGATGCGATATCGACACCTGTTGCAGGGCAACAACGGCCCCGGGGTCGTGGTCGATGTCAAGGGCGTGCTACGGGACGCGCTCCACTGCGCCACGCCCCTGTACTGGAGCCTCTGACGTTGTTTGGTCAGAGAGCCGGTTGGTGCCTTAGGACTTATCTGCAAAGATGACAATCATATTGCCCTCTGCCTGGCCTCATTGCCCCTCAGCTAAAAGGGACCGCAAAGTCGATTCGCAATCTTCGGTGTGGATAACTTTCGCATGACCTTTGCCAAACGAATAGCATCGGCCACTGCACAGCTACTGCTGAGTAATGCCTTAGTGCGCTTGTTTTCGCTGGTGACCATGCCTGTGCTCACGCACCTGCTGGCACCGGAGGCGTACGGCACGGTTGCAATAGCGGGCACGGCGATTTCCCTGGTCTCAGTGGTCGCGTTGACAGGTATGGATATGTCTTACGTACGGGCTTTTCACGCAAAGGGAACAGCAAGCGGGCAAGAGGCGGAAGCTTACGCTTGGCGATATGTGTTGGTGGGTGGCGTGGTGGTAGGCGGTATCAGTGCACTGCTTTGGAAATACATTGTTTCGGATATTTTCTCACTACCGGCATATCTTGCAGGATTCATAGGAATAGGTGTGCTCTTGGCTGTGTCCCGCGAAATGACAACCATTAGGGCTCGCCTTAATAATCGATACCGGGCGATGTCGCTTTCTATTGTGCTCTCAGGTCTTGGGGCTGCTGCAATCAGCCTCGGGGTGGCATACTGGTGGCGCCAAGATGAGCTGCCATTGGTGTTATCGCTGGTTGCGGGCAACCTCATTCCCATCTTAACGCTTGGCATACCGTCATTGAAGACATTGTGCAGACCTTCCGGGCTGGACAGGACTCATCGACTCAATATTCTCAGGATCGGTTTGGCTGGCATAGTGACCGCCCCAATGCAATGGATAATGTCTTCCGCGGATCGATGGTTTTTGGGTTATTTCGAGGATGCGGCATCGGTAGGAATTTATTCGATTGGCTACAACGTAGGCATTATGGGAATGATGATAAATAGTTCCGTAACATCCGTATGGCTGCCAGAGGCTGCGAAGGTGTTCGAAGAAAGATCTGATCGCAATCGGGATATATTGGGTCAAACCATTGAACGTCTGGTCGCATGTTACGCAATCGTATGGCTTGCCATCAGTGCCGCTGGTGGGGATATCATCAGATTGCTGACGGCTCCAGCGTTTCATGAGGCAGCGAGCATCGTACCCCTTATTGCTGGAGCGGTCTTTTTTGATGGTGTGAACGCCCTAGGAAAAACCAATTTGTTATTGGTAAAAAAGCTACATTATTCGATCTGGTCGTGGATCGTTGGGGGATCACTGTGTTTTTTATTCAATCTGCTGCTTGTGCCGTCAATGGGACGTGTAGGCGCCGCCCTGACACAGGCCACGACATTTGCCGTGATTGCTGCCGGGATGTCATTTCTTTCTCATAGAGAGTTCCCGATCAGCTTCCATTGGCGCAGGTTGGGCCTTCTCCTGTGTGGGGTGACGGCTTTCGGAGTAGTGATGGTGCCCGCATGGGCAAATACTCCGATTCTCAGCCTGTTATTCAAGTTGCCTGTGGGCCTGCTTGCGGGTGTGGTCATTCTGAGATATTGCGCGCCTGAAGAGATGCGGTGGGTCGCCCGTCGCTTTGCGTTAGCGATCCAACGGGGATAAGCGGATCGTGTGCGGCATAGCGGGTCATATCAATTTTACAGAACAACCAACCGACAGCCACGTCGCAGAACTTGTACGTCGAATCCGCCATCGCGGTCCGGATGACCAAGGGCTGTGGTCTTCCTCACAAGGCGAGTGCGTGCTCGGTCATGCTCGCCTGAGCATTATCGATCTAAGTTCATTGGGTCATCAGCCGATGCTGGATCCGGAAACCGGCAACGCCATCGTGTTCAACGGCGAGATTTATAACTTTCAGGCGTTGCGCAAGGAATGCGAAGCGGTGGGCGATAGCTTTCGGTCGAATTCCGATACCGAGGTGATCGTAGCGCTTTATCGGCGTCATGGCGTCGCCTGCGTCAACAAACTGCGTGGAATGTTCGCTTTTGTGATCTGGGACGACGCAAACAAGCGGGTATTTTTGGCTAGAGACCGGGTGGGCAAGAAACCGCTCAATTACGCCATCGTCAACGGCGGTATCATCTTCTGCTCTGAGATCGACCCGCTTTCCAGACACCCGGCAGTGTCCCGCGAGATGGATTTGGAGGGGTTGGAGTTGTACCTCCAACTTCAGTACATCCCAGCACCCTGGACGATCTACAAAAGCATTCGCAAGCTGCCGCCCGCCCATTACGCCATCTTCGACCGCAATGGTTTCAAAACGGAGTGCTATTGGGATGTCGATTATACAAAAAAAATCGCCATCTCTGAGCAGGATGCGCTGGATGGTCTCGAAGAGAAACTCACAGAGGCGGTGCGGTTGCGCATGATCGCCGATGTGCCGCTTGGCGCTTTGTTAAGCGGTGGGGTGGACAGTAGCGTAGTCGTTGCGTTGATGGCCAAACTGAGCGGTGAGCCAATCCGCACCTACAGCATCGGCTTTCGCGAAGAAGCCTTTAATGAATTACCGTTCGCTGAACAAGCGGCGAAAATCTGCGGCACTGCGCATCACTCCGAGATTGTAGAGGGGGATGTGACGCACTTGGTGCCGGCACTGGCTAGGCATTATGGAGAGCCATTCGCTGACCATTCGGCGGTTCCGTCATTCTTTGTTTGTCGGACAGCCCGCCGCCACGTCACTGTGGCCATGAATGGCGACGGCGGAGACGAATTGCTGGGAGGTTACCCTCGGTACTATCTATCGCCCTTGCAAATTCGAATGGGTTCGGTTGTCCCGGATATTCTCTCAGCGTCGGCCCTTACGGTACTGGCTACGCGGCTTTCAACGGTCACCAGTATCCCGGAAAGGGCCATACGTAAAATGGTCATAGAATACGGTTGGCCAGAACTTCGCGCGGTACCGATAAAAAACGAGTTCTGGAACGATTGTGAAAGAACCATTATTTTGGGCAAGCACGCTAGCCGAACCCTATTGTCATGTTGGCGTTCTACGTATTTTGCCAAGGCGGTTGAACAAGCAGCTAATCCAGTGGATCGCATGCTCTGGTATGACAACCATACCTATCTTTCGGGTTGTCTTTTGCCGAAAATGGACATTGCCTCCATGCATTGCGGCTTGGAGACGCGCTCACCGCTACTCGACCATAAGGTGATCGAATACTGTGCAGCACTACCGGTGGAATTCAAGGTTAAGAATCGCGTCGGCAAGTATCTGCTCAAGAAGCTCGCCGAGCGTTATTTCCCTGCTTCATTTGTCCATCGTCGCAAAATGGGGTTTGGCATCCCGTTGGGCGAATGGCTGCGTGGCCCGTTGCGGCCGGCCTTGGACGCGACTCTGCGTAATCCCAAACTCATGGCTCCTTTAGATTGGCCCCTGATTGAAACAATATTGAACGAGTTCTTTCGTACACAAATAGACCACAGTAAGCGCCTGTGGGCTCTGTACATGTATGGAGCATGGCGGCAACATTGTT
The DNA here is from genome assembly GCA_902196205.1 of Candidatus Methylomirabilis lanthanidiphila. Taxonomy (NCBI): domain Bacteria; phylum Methylomirabilota (SeqCode); class Methylomirabilia (SeqCode); order Methylomirabilales (SeqCode); family Methylomirabilaceae (SeqCode); genus Methylomirabilis (SeqCode); species Candidatus Methylomirabilis lanthanidiphila. Next base: position 32,939 of record CABIKM010000017.1, read on the forward strand.
TGAATGACGACATTGATTACAAAGAATGATCTTCACGATTCGTGATGATGATACGAATTTTTTTACGACTCCAGAGGAGTTGCTGACTGTTTACGGTAGGATATGGGATCAGTGCCCGGTGAGTCTATCGGTAGTACCTTTTCATGCATGCACGCCAAGCAAAGGAATTCCACGTCAGTATTGGCATGGAGATCATACCTTTCCAGTTGGTGACAATAAAGACTTGATAGTCTTTCTAAAACAAATGATTCAAGCCGGCAGGGTCTGCATCACCATGCATGGCTATCATCATAAGGATGAAGAAGATGGTCCTGAGTTTGTTGCAGGTCGGGATTTGAGCAGCAAAGTAATAAAAGGGAAACGATATCTTGAGCAGTTGTTTGGTACTCCCATACAGGTATTCGTTCCACCACATAATGCCCTTTCATTTGAGGGCTGGAAGGCGGTCACAGACAGCCGGTTAAGTCTATCGGGCGGACTATCGGCAAGGAAGCGAGGAATTCGACTGAGCGACTTTCCAGATGTTGTGTTATCAAAAATATCCAAGCGACGTGCTTGGTGTCGACCCAGGGTCTGTCGTGGGCATGTTGAATTTGGATATGCAACCCTCTCGCCATCGGCCGACCTAAAAAGCGTCATAGAAAGACTGTCAATGTGTAGGGGTCCTTCGGATTTCTTTTGCTTGGCCACACACTATTGGGAGCTCCCGCACCACCATAACAACGAAAACGCTGTGTTGCGCGATATGCTGCATGATCTTCTTGCAAGGGCTAAGTCAATAAGTGGCGTGCAATTCACATCGCTCAATACTGCTGTAAATGTATTCAGCAAAGGATCATGATCTCGATCATATGAACGCGAATCCACGTTGGATGTCAGATCTTATCGACCCATTTGATGGAACGTCCCTTTCAGTTTGCCAGAACAAGCTTCTTGGTGAATCAGGAAAAGCGTACCCAATTATCAGTGATACTCCGATATTTTTTGAAGGAGATGCGCGCGATCGAGAACATAATACACATTTGACCGACGAACCACTTCCACCGCATCAATACTACACAAAATATTTCCTCCAACAGCAGTATTCACAAGACACTCGATTGCTTGATTTGGGCTCAGGGGATGGTGTCATGTCCGCCGCCATAGCCCCGGTGTTCGGCGAGGTGTATTGGGTGAACCCAGGCTTCGAAGCGTTAAATGTAGGCGAAAAAAGGGGCATTTCGAACGTAAGGAGAATTTGCGCTGCCGCCCCACATTTGCCGTTTCCCAAAGATTACTTCGATGCAGTAATGAGCATATTCGTTATAGAACACATACCTCAGAGTGAGGTGCGTTCATATTTTGAAGCGATTCGCAAGATATTAAAGCCGAATGGGGTGTTTCTGATCGCAACTGATACCTTCTGGTTTGATAAGTACACGGCGCCATTGTGGAAAACACTGGGTAATGTATTACAAGGACGTTTTAAGATTGCCCGGCACCGATCCAACACCATGCATGTCAACCTGATGGTTCCTTCTGAATTGCGGAGAATACTCAAGCATGAAAGTTTTCACATTGAAGAAGAGGATTTGTTTTGGTTGCTTGGAAGGACCAGGCGACTGATGCCGAAGTGGTTCGCCGAGCGTTTTGTGACATCGGTGTTTGTTTTCAAATGTAGGCTCCATAAATGAGGATCTGTATTATCAACAGGCTGATGGGAATCCGCAGGGGCGGCGGCGAGTATTTTGATCTAAACGTCGCTCAGTGGCTCACCAGGCGGGGACATGATGTTCACCTCGTGACGGGACGCAAAGTCAGTGGCATACCTAAGCCGGTAAGCGGCTTTAAGGTGACCTATATTGCGACGCCTTACCTGGCTGACATCCACTATCGCTTTAACCGGAACGGTGCCGGACATATCGCACGCCGTCTGGCTGGATACGCATGGCTTTACGACGGGCAATTGTTTGAACGTAAGGTGTTCACCATGATTGCGCGGGGAGCTATTCCGGATGCCGAGATATATCAGTTGTGCGGTCGCTTTCGACTTGCGGCACGGTTATCCCAGGAGTTAGCCAAGGCGGCGGTATGCTGGTGGCCGGGGCCACCGACATTGGATGATGAAACGAAGAAGAAGATACAATGTTATGCCGGCAATTTTGCCAGAGGCGACACGATGCCGATCCTGTTGCAGATCGCGCCGCAGGCGCAAAACATTCCTCCTGGTGTTGACCTTGGTCTGTTTCGTCCCCGTACGAAGCAATCGGTTAGAGAGGAGCTACGCGTGGATCAGGCAGCAACGGTCATTTTGTTTGTCGGCCGTTTAATACCCATCAAGAATCTCCACGTACTCATAGATGCCTTTGCAAAGGCCGTATCTGTAAATCGGGCACTTCAGTTGGTATTAATTGGTGATGGAACTGAGCGGAGTGCGCTTGAGCACTCCGCACGGGCGCACGGGGTAAATGACTCAGTTGTATTCTGCGGGCAACTCGAAGGGGAGCGACTTGCAAAATGGTACTCTGCGGCTGATATATTCGTCATTCCCAGTCGGTACGAATCGTTCAGTATAGTGACATTAGAGGCCATGGCGAGCGGCCTTCCGATAATCGCCAGTAACGTCGGACATCTGCCAATGCTGGTCAAACCGGGGCGTAACGGTGTGCTGTTCCCGTCCGAGAGTACAGATGCGTTGTCGGCGGCAATACGTGAACTGGCTGGCGACCCATTCCGCGCTAAGGCAATGGGCTGTGAAGGCCGTGCGTTTGTTGAAGCCAATTTTGGCTGGGAGCGGGTCGGCCGACTAATTGAACAGTACTATGAAAGTGTTGTCTGTAACCGCTCTTTTGCCTCATGACCGCTTCGATTTTGATGTTCTGCCCTCAGTTCCGGCCTATCGTTGGCGGGGCTGAGCGGCAGGCGGAAAAACTTGGCAAGGCACTGGCGCAAAGGGGCGTTCGGGTGACGGTGCTCACTCCGCAACTCGTAGCCGATACCGCGAAGCACGAAGAGAACGCGGGTGTAGTGATTCACCGTTTCCCGTTGTTTGACCTGTGTAGCCGTTTGCCCGGAGTACCCAGCATGGGACCGCTGAATCTCCTGTTGATTCGCGCCCAGGTGCTCCGAGCGATGAATCGCTATCTGGACGGTATTGATGTAGTGCATTTGCATATTGCTGCACCGATGACCGCCTTTGCCATGCGGGGTGCGAGGACAAAAGGTATTCCGGTGTTATGCAAGGTGGCCAATGCGGGCCCTCCAGACGATCTGCACAGGCTCAACGAAGTGGGAATTGGCGGCAATTGGCTGCGACGTTTAATGATAAGGGACCTCGACTGCTGGATAGCGACCACCCAGGCGGTTCGGCGGTCCCTGCTCGACTGGGGCGTTGCAGCTAATAGGATCACGATGATCCCAAATGGAGTGGATACAGACGGCGGTTCTGTGCCAAGGCGGAGAATTAGCGGCGCACGACGCTTTCTTTATCTGGGACGTCTGTCTACCGGAATTCAAAGAGATGTTCCCACGCTCGTTCGAGCGTTTGACCGGTTGGCCGATCAGCTCCCCGACGCTGAACTGGCCCTCGTCGGCGATGGCAATCGTTTTCAAGAGACGGCCGATGTGATTGCGCAGTGTCACAACCGCGGCTGCATCCAGATGCCGGGACTACAAAAACCGGATCCCTGGCTGCAATGGGCCGATTGTTTTGTCTTACCGTCGAGACGTGAAGGGCTTTCGAATGCGTTGCTGGAGGCGATGGCTCATAGCTTGCCCTGTATTGCCAACGACATTCCGCCGAATCGGGAAGTGCTGGATGATGGCCGAGCGGGCATTCTGGTGCCGATGGGCGATGAAGACCGGCTGTATCTCGAAATGATGCGAATGGCGACGGAATCTGACCACGCACATGCGCTGGGGTACGCGGGGTTAGAGCGAGTGCGGAAATGCTATTCCATCGAGGGAGTTGCAGACCGGTACATTGAGCTGTACGGCGATCTGACGAAGTCACGATGCCAGTGAACAAGGCCATACGCTTCGCGTGGCGCGCCACAAGAAATGTGCTGTGTCTGGTCCCTGTCGCCCGTCAAATCCTCTTTCCACGAGATCGTCTCGCGGCGCGTTTTGGCCGAGGAGATGCCGAATATGCCTGGAGTGTTTTCGCCCGCCATTTCACGCGACTACGGGATGCGGGGTTCTCCGGTGCTGAGTTGATGCTGGAAGTCGGGCCGGGGAGGAACTTGGGGACGGCGCTGCTGTGGTGGGCATACTGTGGCGCGAGGCGTGATGATCACGTTGGAGTGGTGTGTTGGGATGTGTTTAAAAACGGGATCCCAGAGACTCGCGACTTTTGGGGGAATCTCGCGCAAGAATTGCTCGATGCGCCACACACCGAAGGGTCCGGGTTGCAAGAGTCGGAACTGGATCAGGTGCTCGCTCGGCTGCGCGAAGTGGCCACCGGGCGCCTCATTCCGCGGATTACCTACCGCGTGGAACCGCTCACGGAGTTTGAAGACGCGATGGCCGCCAATGGTGTGCAATTCGATCTCATATACAGCCAAGCGGCGATCGAGCACATCTGGCGCATTGAGGCGTTCTGGGATGCCATGGGACGTCTGACGGCGCCGGGCGGCTGGCACAGTCATCGGATCGACTTGGCCGATCACGGTCGCCGCGATACCAACTATATCGCAATGCTGGAGTGGTCGAGCCCTGTCTATTGGCTGACCATGCGGTTTATTCCAGGGGCTACCAATCGCTGGCGGGCCCACCAGCATCTGAGCAAGCTTGAGGGGCTTGGGATGGAGATTCTGGTGGCACGGCGCGAGTTGCGCGAGAGACCGCCGATTCCGAGAAGCCGCCTGTCCGGTGAATTCAGATCACTGCCAGAGCAAGAACTGCGTGCGGCGAGTCTGGATGTTGTCGCGATGGCCCCATTTGACAAATGCTGACACGGCGGTCTTTCCTGTTTGGCGCTGCCGGGGTCATGGCCGGATGCGTGGCGCATACACCTGACCTACAGAACGAGCCACGCGCGGTTGCGCCCGATGCGGATGATACGAGGTTTCTCCAGACCGCGCTTGACAAAGGCGGCCACGTCGTTCTCGAGACGGGACGGCGATATACGGTGTCTGCCCAGACGGGGGCACGCGCAGCCTTACTGGTGAAATCGAATACCTTCCTTGACCTGGCCGGAGCTACCCTGGAACTGGCACCCGGCCAACGATGTACCATGATCGGTAGAGTCGGTAATGAAAGAATCACAAACGTCAAGATTGCAAACGGCACCATCATTGGGAATGGCACGCGTCAACCGACTGACGTCCTGGCCGACATAGGAGCGATGACGCCGACTATCTATTTAACAAAATGCCACAATGTGAGCTTCCACAACTTACAACTGCAGGATACCTATATGTATTCCATCTATGCTCACGGCGACAATGGGGTTATGGACAACATTTCTGTTAAAGGCGCCGTGGGAGGTGGCATTCACTTAGATGGTACCCGCTGGCAAATTGATCATATACGCGTTCGTGACGTAACGTACTTCGACGACGTGTATTGCACGGGTAACCCCTTCATCGTCACGCTGAAAGACTCGGAGATCGGCAGGATCTACTGTGAAAACTATGGATTCGGCGTCAAATTTCAGGATGGCTGTGAACGCTTGACCGTTGAGGCGATCGAGGCTGTCGCTGGCCAAAACAATTACGCTCATCCGGATAAACTCGTAAAGATCCAGGGGAAGAAAACGCCGCTGGCGGAACGCCACAACCGCGATATTCGGGTCGGCCGAATCGTATCACGCAACGGTCCGAGCAATGGGCTCTACATCTACCGCTCGAACAACGTTGAGATCGGATCATATCTCGGGGAGAACAACGGTCGCTCTCATCCCGCGGATTCTAAAAACAGTGCAGATGTCCTGGTTGTCGCCGCAGGCGAGATCCGGTTCGGTGAGTTCAGTGCCAGAGGATTTCTCCGGTATGGTCTGTGGCTGGACGAGGAGGCCGGACGGGTCGTGGCCGACCGGGTAGAAATGACGTGCGGCGGTTCGTCGGTCTGCGACCCGATCGTGGTACGCAACGGCGAGGCAGTGCTCAACGGGGTCACATACCGGTGAAACAATTTAAGCTCTTTCACGCGCTAAAACAGTATAACGTTGCTTGTTGCTGCTCGATAGATTGCCGGGAGGCCGCTGATGAACACGATGCACGCACAAGAACTCGCTCAGGGTCAGCGCTTTGCCTTTGGTCAAAACTGGGCGAGCTTTCTACGGACACTTAATGATGTACGCATACAGGAAGCCGAACGCTCACTCAGGCAGATGCTGGAAATCGATTCTCTCATGGGAAGAACATTTCTGGATGTCGGAAGCGGTAGCGGGTTATCCTCCCTGGCCGCACGGAGGTTGGGAGGTCGTGTCCACTCCTTTGATTTTGACCCGGAGTCAGTGGCCTGCACCGTCGAATTGAGGAGGCGTTACTTCCCTGATGATTCCGATTGGACTGTCGAAGGGGGATCTGTTTTGGATACGGAATATTTGGCAAGCCTCGGCCAATTCGATGTCGTGTATTCGTGGGGTGTCCTGCATCATACAGGACGGATGTGGGATGCAATGGAGAACATCGTTTCCCTGGTTCGTGCGACGCGAGGAAGGGTGTTCATTGCTATATACAATACAAGCGCTTACAGTCGTCGCTGGAGAGTTATCAAGCATACATATTGTCGCCTGCCAACAATACTAAGACCACTTTTTGCCTTTGTCGTCATTGCTCCGATTCAACTTAATGAAATCGTAAACGCAGCCATTCGCTTGAAGTTAGGCGGCTATATTTCTAACATATTGAATTACAAGGCAAAACGCGGTATGAGCTGGTGGCATGATCAAATTGATTGGCTTGGTGGTTACCCTTACGAAACCGCGAATCCAGAGGAAGTATTCGATTTCTTCAGAAAGCATGGCTTCTATCTGCAAAAAATGATCACTTGTGGGGGGGGGGACTGGGTGCAACCAGTTCGTCTTTGTAAGGGGAACTACACATATTTGATGCATGGGTGGACCGACAGATCATGACTATTCATCTAACTGTGATATTTCCTCCGCGCCAATGATTAAATTAACCGTATATGCATATGCGGTTTTGATCGGCACAAACTGTTTGGCTTATTATTCAAAGGATGTTCCATATTTTTCATATGCTGCGCTGACTATGTTGATAGTATGTCTATTTAATTTAGCATTTACCAAACAAGCACAAAATATGTTCAAATCGTTACAATCGATAGATGTGATGTTGTGGTGTGTGTTATTGTGTTTACCATTATTGTATTTAGTGTTATCGGATGAAATATTTGAGCGTGGTGTGTGGATGTCTTATATTATTTCACTTGTTATGTTTGGATTGATGTTCATTTTTACCGTGAACTCAAATTTTCGTTCGATCATTGCGTATGCTGCATTGACGATCGTGATCATCAGTTCTGGAATGAATATCTATGAGCTTCTATTTGAAAATAATCTATGGAGTACTGCTCCTGGACGTTCCGCTGGCTGGTATGAGAATCCAAACATCAGTGCTGGAGCAATTACCGCGTATGGAATCATATATTTCTCACATCGCAAGATAAGCCATAAACGATTAGATTTTGCCATATTGAGCCTTACTGGAGCCGGTGTTTTGAGCACCTTCAGTCGAATGGGCTTCTTTTTGTTGCCTTGCGATGTCCTGGCGATGTCTTTATCTTATTTTGAATCTAATAATGTTAAAACTGCTGCGATAAAAACTGCTGGTATATACATCACGATGCTGACTCTTTTTCTGCTGGGCGCCAATGTAATCTCGGAAAAGATGGATCTATCTCAGGATGCTCTTATTCGATTGATGTCGTTCGAACAACAGTCAGTACGCGATGTTTATGTTGAAAATCGTGGAGGAATGGCACTTGCGGCGTGGGATTTGTTCTTACAACATCCCTTAACCGGTTTGGGTGTGAGAACATCGCTACAACCTAGCGTAATTCCACATAACATGTTTGTAGGTGTGGCCGTTGATTATGGCATATTTGGTTTACTTGTGTATCTCGGCGCAATATTACGGTGGTTATGGTTAGGTATAAAAAAATTAACTGTTGATTCAAAAATGGCGTGGCTAATGTTAATAGCATGGGTTTGGATCGTAATTTTTAGCTTTGCGTCACACAATATTATTTACGACGCTACAGATTTACTAGTAGTCGCAATCGTACTTGCAATGTCCAGTGCATCGAGCAGACTACCGAATGCCAGCAAAAGCACAGCAACCAGGGCATGGCCTAGCAGCTATCCGTAGTGAGCTTATCTATCCTCATGATTTCCCCGCAGTTCCGCCCTATAGTCGGCGGCTACGAACGGGCCGCGGAACGTCTGTCCGCCGGCCTGGCGGCGCTAGGCCACGCGGTAACGGTGATCACTGAGCGCCGGGATCGAGCTTGGCCGGCGCAAGAGGAGCGCGACGGCTTTCGAGTCCGGCGCCTATGGTGCCTATACCGGCCTCGGCTGCATATGTTGACGTCGATGACCGCATTCGCGTGGTTTCTTGTCACGCAAGGCCGGCGATTTCAGATCTGGCATCTCCATCAATATGGCTTGCATGCAGTACTCGCTGTGGGGTTGGGCAAATTCTTGCACCGTCCTGTCGTGCTGAAGCTGGCAAGCACTAAAGATCAAGGCTTGGAACGGACAGCAAGCGCGTTGCCATTAGCGCGCATCGCGCAGGCCTTGCTGCGCCGGGTGGATGCGGCGGTGGCCTTGACATATGAGATGAAAGAAGAGGCTTTAAGGTTCGGTATCCCTGCATCCCGTATACATGTCGTAGGAAACGGCGTCGATACGTTGGCCTTCCGACCTCATGGTGAGGAAGAGCGGACACACTTCAAACGACAACTCGGAATCGATGCCAAAGGCATGGTGGTTTCTGTGGGACGCTTGTCTGAGGAAAAGAATCCTGACGGACTGTTGCGAGCCTGGCAGATAGCCCTTTCTGATCTTCCGACCAATTGGAAGCTCGTGCTGGTGGGTGATGGTCCGATGCGTGCGGAGCTCGAAGCGTTCGTCAATGATCATGGACTCGTGGCGAGCGTGATTCTTGCGGGTCAGCAAAGCAGGGTAGAGGACTGGATGAAGGCCGCGGATATCTTCGTGTTAGCTTCTCATTGGGAGGGGCTGTCCAATACGATGCTGGAGGCCATGGCCAGCGGCTTACCAGTGATTTCTACTCGTGTCTCGGGTTGCGTCGATCTTTTAGAGAAGACTGGTGCGGGGGCTGTCGTGGAAACCGGGGATATCGCGACCTTCGCAGAGATGATCGTACGTTTAGCAAAGGACCCGACATTGCGTTATCAGATGGGATACGCCGGTAGGCCGGCCGTCGAGAGAGAATACTCGATAAAAGTTATCGCTGCACACCACAAACAACTTTATCACAATCTGCTCGATGGAATCGGCGATTAAGGGCGCCAATACTTCTGATGTGTGGCATCGCCGGGGTGTTCTTGCATCAGAGTGAAATGCCTGAACGGGAACGCTTGCAGCAGATGGGTGATGTCATGCGCTATCGTGGGCCGGACGACGAGGGCTTCTTCCTGGCACCACACATCGGCCTTGTCCACCGACGCTTAAGTATTCGTGATCTGAGCCCGGCAGGTCGTTGTCCCATGGCCTCCGCCGATGGACTTATTCAGGTGATCTTCAACGGGGAAATCTATAATTGGCGGGAGCTGCGTAGAGCACTTGCAGACGCCGGGATCGTATTTGTGACGCAGAGCGACACCGAGGTCATCCTCTACGGCTATCTGAGTTGGGGTCAGGAGGTAATTTCACGTCTGAGGGGCATGTTTGCGATTGCCATCTGGGATGGCCGTACCCAGCGCCTGCTTCTAGCGAGGGACCGAGCCGGTGAAAAGCCCCTTTTCTATTATCGTACCCCAAGAGGATTGGCTTTTGCTTCGTCGGTAGAGGCGCTGAGGTCGCGGCAGTTGGATAATCGGATCGATCCCACCGCGATGGGCTGCTATCTCTCGCACAGCTTCATTCCTTCTCCCCACACGATCTGGGAGGGCATTCAAGTCTTGCCACCCGCCCACACCTTAAGCGTTGCGCCATTCGTAGAACCCGTAGTCAGCCGGTACTGGGATTTCCCCCGTGTTGGCCCCGCCCGGAAGACGGTACCGGAGTGCGAGGCGGAGGTTAATAAAGCGCTTGATGACGCCGTGGTGGAGTGCCTGGATGCGGATGTGCCCGTCGGTGTATTCCTCAGCGGGGGTGTAGATTCTTCTCTGATCGCTGCGCTAGCGGCTCGCCATCGGCCAGGCATCGAGGCTTTTTCTCTCGGATTTTCCGAGGTCCCTTACAGTGAGTTGCCGTATGCGAGGCGCGTTGCTGCACATTTGGGTCTCTCCCACCACCTGTTTGAAATCACAGCAGACGATGTCGTTGCCTGTCTGCCGCACTTGGTGAAACAGTATGGCCAACCCTTCGGGGATGCATCGGCAGTGCCGTCGTATCTTTTGGCTCGATTGACCCGGAAACATGTGAAAGTGTGTTTGAGTGGCGATGGAGGGGATGAGTCGTTCGGCGGTTACTGGCGCCTACAAACAGGTGTCTACTCGGCTCGGTACGGCAAAATGGTTCCGCGAGCGGTTCGGGAGCATTGGGTGCCTCGTATTGCCGGCTGCTTGGGGCCGCTGAGCAGGCGCTGGTTGGCACTGAATACGCTCTCCCTCTCTCCCCCTGGTGCTGGATTTACCAACTCCTTAAGTTGGTTTAATCAACTTAAGGAGTTATCGGGTCCTGCCTTGAGTCCGGTCTTGCATGCGGATCTTGCAGCGTTACGCGTCGGTCATGCCTTGGGGCGGCCTGGGGGGTGCAGCGTAGTCCAGAGGATACTTTACGATGATTTCCAGGTGCAGTTGCCGGATGCCTATTTGACTAAAGTGGATGTCGCGAGCATGGCGGCGTCATTAGAGGTCAGAGCGCCGTTTCTTGATCAAAGAGTCATCGAATTGGCCTGGGGGCTACCGGATTGGGCGAAATTGAATTGGTGGCAACTCAAGTGGTTGCTCAAACGGATCGCGGCTCGTTACATTCCGCCGGAGGTCATCTACCGGCCCAAGATGGGGTTCGCCATGCCATTGCCTCAGTGGTTCCGTGCCCAATTGGGCGAAGTCCTGGAGGGACTTCTGAAAGACAGCGTGGCGGCAAAGGAAGGGTGGATTCAGCTAGAACCGGTAAGACGATGTCTTGAAGATCATCGAAAAGGGGAGGACCACGCGACACGTCTTTGGCTAATACTCTGGTTGGAGCTATGGTTCCGGCTGGTCGTATATGCTGATAAGTGTGAGGGATGGAACGAATCATATTGCGTGTCATGATGGTGGTTCCGCAATATCCTTACCCAGTAGTGGGCGGGCTGGAACGACAGGCGCACGAGTTGGCCAAGGCGCTACGCGAATTAGAGATCGAAGTACGGGTCCTGTCGGGTAAGGTGGCATTGGGGCAACCGTCGAATGACTTGGTAGAAGGCATCCCCATACGCCGTATTCCCTGGCCGCGACAAAAGTGGCTGCGCTTTTTGCGTACGCCGTTCGATCTGTTGCGACACCTCGTTACTCAGCGCAAGAACTACGACGTCATCCACCTCCACCAGCACAGTTGGTTCGGACTGTTGACGATCTCGGCGGCAAAGCTCTTAGGAAAGCCGATCCTTACCAAACTGCCCAACGTGGGCGAGTTTGGCTTGCCGGGCTTAGCATCCCAACGCTTGGGTCGGCTGAAGCTGGCAATCTTGTTGCGTGCGGACGCTCTGGTGGCCATGTCGCGTCAGAGTCTGGCAGAGCTCATCCAGGCCGGATTCCCATCGGGACGGATTTTAGCGGTACCCAACGGGATTCGACTCAATGGAATGCGAAAAACAAAGGCCGTTGGTGAGGCAACCGCCGCGCCGCCATGCCGGGTGGTATTTGTGGGACGGCTGAGCAAGGAGAAAGCGCTAGATGTGCTCCTTGCCGCCTGGCGTCAGGTGATTCACGCCCGGACGTCCAACGCGATTCTGGAAATATGGGGAAGCGGCCCGCTGGAATCCGAGCTACAGCAACGGTGTCATGAAATGGGTGTTGCCCAATCAGTGCGCTTTCTCGGGCATGTGGACGGTGTGAGCGATCGGTTACCGGAGAAGGATATGTTCGTCCTCCCTTCGTGCGCTGAGGGTAACTCGAACGCTATTCTGGAAGCGATGGCCGCGGGGTTGCCCATCGTCAGCACGGATGTGGGTGGCACCGCTATGCTGGTGGGCAAGGAGGGTGCGGAGTTTTTGTGTCGACCGGGTGATTCGGATGTCTTAGCTGCCAACCTGCTTAGGCTGATTCGGGATCCGGCGTTACGATTGCAGATCGGATCAGCAATGCGCCGCCGGGTGGAGCGACATTTTGATATTCATCGGGTAGCAGAAACTTATGCATCAGCCTATCGCCTTCTCGTCGCCGGCCGACGCGAACGAATCAAGGACGCGAGCCATCCGGTTATTCTGGAAGAACCGGCATGTGCGGATTAGTCGGAATTGTTGCTTATCGGGCCGAAGCCCCACCTGTCGATCTGGCGGAGTTACTGCGCATTCGAGAGCGTATGGTTTCCCGCGGCCCTGATGGAGCCGGCCTGTGGTTGGACGATGATTGCCGTGTTGGACTAGCTCACCGGCGGCTTTCCATTATCGATTTGTCTGCACGAGGTGCTCAGCCGATGCTAGATCCGGAAACGGGCAACCGCATTGTTTTCAACGGCGAAATTTATAACTATCCGCAACTCCGGACCGAACTCGAGACCTTCGGCTACCGCTTCTCTTCCAATTCCGACACTGAAGTCCTGCTCAAACTGTATGCGGAATACGGACAAGAGATGCTCACGCGATTGCGAGGCATGTACGCCTTCGCCATCTGGGATAAAACAAAGCGTGGCATCTTCCTTGCCCGCGACCCGTTCGGCATCAAGCCGCTGTACTTGGTGGATGACGGCAATACACTGCGCTTTGCCTCGCAGGTCAAGGCGCTACTTGCGGGTGGGCAAGTGGATACGACGCCAGAGCCGGCCGGGCATGTGGGGTTCTTTCTCTGGGGGCATGTGCCGGAGCCGTTCACCCTTTATAAAAACATCCGGGCGTTGCGGGCGGGATCATGCCTTTGGATTGATTCGAGCGGCCGAAAGGACACGGGGCTGTTTTTCGAACTGACTGCCGAGTTGCGGGAGCATGGGAGTGAACGGATTTCACAAGAGTATGCCCGTAAGAGCCTGAGCGCGGTACTGCTTGATTCCATCCAGCACCACCTTGTTGCCGACGTGCCGGTCGGAGTCTTTCTTTCCGCCGGACTCGATTCGAGCTCCGTCGTGGCACTCGCCGCCGAAGTGGGTAGTTCCGCCCTACAGACGCTTACCCTTGGATTCAAAGAATACCAGGACACCCCGCAGGACGAGGTGACGATCGCGGAGTCGGTGGCCCGACACTATGGCACGCGGCATCACACGTACTGGGTACAACGGGACGATTTCGTGGCCGACCGTGATCGATTGCTCGATGCGATGGATCAACCTTCCATAGATGGCGTCAACACGTATTTTGTCGCGAAGGCGGCGCATGAGATGGGTCTCAAGGTGGCGCTCTCCGGCACCGGGGGTGATGAGCTCTTCGGCGGATATCCGGACTTCGTCGATATTCCCCGTCTGGTTCACACGTTTCGCCCCTTTGCGCGGGTACCCGGCTTGGGAAGAGGATTCCGCTATCTCACTGCACCACTGGTGAAGCGACTCATCTCGCCAAAATATGCCGGGTTGTTCGAATATGGCGGCGACTGGGCCGGGGCCTACCTGTTGCGCCGCGGCCTTTTCATGCCGTGGGAATTGCCGGATGTCCTTGACGGCGAACTCGTGCGCAAAGGCTGGAGCGAACTTCATACCCTGGCCGCCATGCATCAGTCCGTCGAGAGTATCGGTTCCGACCGACTTAAAGTGACGGCTCTTGAGACCGGTTGGTACCTGAGAAATCAACTCTTACGTGACACCGACTGGGCGAGCATGGCGCACTCGCTGGAGGTGCGTGTGCCACTAGTGGATTTGGCACTGTTTCGCGCCGTTACCCGGTGGGTGCACGCTGGGTTTATCCCGACCAAGCACGATATGGCCGCTTGCCCTACCGTACCGTTACCTCAGAGCGTACGTGAACGCCCCAAAACCGGGTTCGGTATACCGGTTCGGCAATGGCTGATGGCCGACCAGAACGTGAACGGGATGGGCCAACGAGGGCTGCGGGGGTGGGCAGGAGTGGTGTATAGAAATGCAGCGACGAGGGACGCGACTCATGCCTAAACCAACAATCCTCACTTTTGTCCACTGGTACTGGCCTGGCTATAAAGGCGGTGGTCCGATACGAACTATCTTGAACATGGTTGATGTCTTAGGCGACGACCTGGAGTTCCGAATCGTTACCTCTGACCGAGATTTGAAGGACAAAGCTCCGTACGCAGGAATTGCTGCTGATTCGTGGCAGAGAGTTGGTAAAGCACGGGTACATTATACTTCGTCAGGCAAACAGGGAATCTTAAATTGGGCGCATCTTATTCAGAACACGCCGCATGACGTGGTCTATCTCAACAGCTTGTTTGACCTTGCGTTCACCTTCCGTCCGCTGCTCGCTTGCAAGCTGATGGAGGCGACAAAAAACCCCATTATCATCGCCCCACGCGGTGAACTATCACCTGGAGCTATAAGCCTGAAGCGATGGAAGAAGGTGCCATTCCTACAGATAGCCAAAAGGTTGGGCTTGTATCGAAACATCGTATGGCAGGCGACGACCGAGGACGAGGGAGAATTGATTCGTCGACAGTTTGGCGTCAATGTCAAAGTTGCAGTTGCCGGGAACCTTCCTAGAACCATAGTCGATTTGCCGCCCCGTTCTGATGCCGGTGTTCCACGAGGGCCTTTGCGCATCGCATTCCTGTCACGTATATCGAGAAATAAGAACCTCGATTATGCGCTCAGGGTACTTTCTGGGGCGAGAAGCGCCATTCAATTTGACATCTGGGGACCGTTGGAAGATCCGGTTTATTGGGAAGAGTGTCAAACTTTCATGGAGGTACTGCGAGCCAATGTGAAGGTGCAATACTGCGGACTGGCTAAACCTACGAATGTGATCGGTATATTATCGAATTACGATTTATTGTTTCTTCCTACCAGGGGTGAAAACTATGGTCATGTTATTGCTGAAGCTTTTTCAGCCGGAACACCGGTTCTGATTTCTGACACGACTCCCTGGCGTAATCTGCAAGCAGAGGGAGTTGGGTGGGATTTGCCCTTGGATGCGGGCGAGCACACCTTTGTGAAAGTTATAGAAGAAAGTGGGCAAATGATTCCTGCCAATAGGGAAGTTTGGCGTAAGCGAGTACAAGACTTTGCCCAAAAACGCCTATATGATCCAAACCTGGTTTCCGCCAATTTTGGTTTGTTCCTGCGCGCCAGCGGTCGCCCGTGTCGGGCTGAGGACAAAGCCACCACACTAGGCCGCGACCTGGGAGACCCGGCATTATAGGATTGCTACGCAAAGTTGTGTCAGGGTCAGGTTCACTGCGGGCCAGATACTCAGGAAACTTTCCAGGAAGTCGCGGCGGCGTTTGGCTCTAATGTTCAACTCAGGGAATTGTTATGAGCATGGACTATACCGAGGCCAATTTCCTGTTCAAATTGAAGAAAGCAGCTCGATATATTCGGCTTTACGGTATATCGAGAACGTTGGCGAAAATCAGAGCCCAATACCACATGAAAGCCGTAGCGAGCTTTGAGGGATCTCGATGGATTAATCCAAATTGCAGAAACCCAGATTCGCCGGAGCGAAATGTGGCGATGATTGGTTGTGGAAATTATGCATTTTCGACCATCGCTTACTACATTAATAAGTGCAATCGCGGTTTGCTGCGCTGTGTCTTCGACATCCAGAAAAGCAGGGCCATGTCCCTTTGCAAGGCGCATGGTGGCGCGTTTGCCGTTACCGATTGGCAGGAGATTGTTGCCGATCCGCAAGTAAAGATTGTGTTCATTGCTTCGAATCATGCGTCTCATGCCGAGTATGCAGTGGCCTGTATCGGGGCCGGTAAGTGTGTTCATATAGAAAAGCCGCACGTGGTATCACAGGAACAGCTCGACTGGTTGACCATAGCACTAGCCCATAACTCGAAATCGAAGGTCTTTCTCGGGTTCAATCGCCCCAGAAGCGTGTTGTTCAGGCAGCTTCAGGAGTTGCTTGCGAAAGAATCGGGGCCGGTTATGATCAATTGGTTCGTAGCCGGGCATGAGATCCCAGATGGGCATTGGTATTTTGATGAAAAAGAGGGCGGGCGGGTTCTTGGCAATTTATGCCACTGGACAGACCTCGCACTTCACTTGGTAACGATGGAAAAGGCATTTCCGTGTACGATCGTGCCATCTGCGCCCATCGGAGCAAAATCCGACTTTGTCTCGTCGGTTATTTTCGCTGATCAATCATGTGCCACCTTCACGTTTTCCGCCAAAGGTCATACCTTTGAAGGGGTTCGTGAGGTGTTGAACATCCATAAGGGCAATGTATTGGCGAACTTGACAGATTTCCAAAGGCTGACTGTCGAGGTAGTCGACAGGAAGATAGTAACTCGTCTCAGGCATCGGGACCATGGCCATGAGGCCAATATCGTGCATTCCCTCGCTGGTGCCAACGAAGATGGTGTGCCAGGGGAAGACATGGCTTACATCATTGCCACAGCGAAGTTCTTCCTGGCGGTTCGCCAAGCTATCGATAGTGGCGAAAAGGTAGTTGTATCTAGGGAAGATATCGGAGGAGTAGTGCCGCGTCTTATCAAGCTCTGATCTGATCTGCAGTGAAACGGTGCAGGGATGTGTGCTGGAAGCGACCATCGACTGCCTCAAGGCGGGTTTTGGTGCGCCGTACCGGAAATGGCTGCGCTATGACCTGGCCGAACTGTGGGACGATCTGACGTCGGAGCAGGCGGTTCGCGCCAGAGGATGGTTCGACTATAAGGCGCTTCAGAGCGCGCGGGCCCGCAGTCAAGCCGGCAAAGACGATCTGTACATGCTTCAGTGGGCGGTGTTGACCATGGAACTGTGGGCGCGCCAATTCATCGATCGGAATCCTGCGGAGATGGCGTCGATTGCGTCAATCGCGTCGTTGCGTCTATCGCGTTGATAGCGTCGTTGCGTCTATCGCGTCGTTGCGGCGATGGCGTCTATTTGGTCTGTTCAGTCTCTCTAGTCTGTTCGGTCTATTCCTCAGGAAATCGCGTTTGGCAGTGAGCACGCAGCCGTCAGCGCCGGAGAAATCCCTCCGTTCCCCCCTTTTGAAAAGGGGGGGTTGGTTGGGAGGTGGGTGCGCTTCCGGCGCATGGGGTATTGGTCGGTGAGGCCTACCGTCTGTTTGAGCAGTTTTCCGCGATCAGCATCAAGACCGTGCTTATCCACGGTGATCTGCTGTCGTCCGGTGTGGACCAACGGCATCACGGCGCCCTCTTGTCGATAGCCCGAACGATCTGGCCGCGTTGGTTCATTCGCCTGTGTTTCCCGAAAGCCGGCCTGTTTATGTTGATTGAAGTGAGGAAATAGTGTGCTGGTGGCGGGTGGGACGAGCGCGTCCATCGCGTCCATAGCGTCCATTGCGTCGATCGCGTTATCGCGTCGATCGCGTCTATGGCGGCTGTTGCGTTGTTGCGTCCATAGCGTCAGGACTAGCGGGGCGAGCGAGACGGGAAAAGGCGTGAGAACTGGCTGGGGAGCGCAGGGGACTCTGATCCTCTTCGTGCAAAGATGTTTCAGCTCTTCCAGCAATGATGTGAATTGCTGACCGCACCTGCGCTATGCTCTTGTCCGGAAAGAGCGGGGAACAGGGGAGTAACGGATGGTAACGGGGCTGCAGGGATGGGAGAAGGGCGGAAAGGCGTGGAAGCGAGGAGGCGTGGGATGGGGTCAGGATTGAACACTACCCCAGCTTTTGAAGAAATCCGCAGGAGGAACGACAGCGATCTCTTCGATGAAGTGGAAATCCTGGACGTTACCCGTGACGAGCATCAGACCTTTCGCCCAGGCTGTCGCGGCAATGAGCGCGTCGGCTTTCAAGAGGCCGCAACTGTGGTAGTTCCGAAGAAGCGTGTCGAAGCATTCTAAAATGCGGGCGTCCAGATTGACCTGGCGCAGTGTCTGCAAGAGCGCGGCGATTGCCTTGGCCTCGGCTCCGCTCAGCCCTCGTTTCCCATAGAGTTCCTTCTTGGAGATCGAGGCATAGTAGAGCGCGGGTGGATAGCGGTGAGAAAGAAGACGATAGCCTGGGGCGTGCTTCAAGAGGTTGATCAAGACATCCGTGTCCAACAGGAAACCCCGCGGTTGGCCTTGTCGCCTCATTCAGCAGCCTTGATCTCTGCAAGGAACGCTTCCTTCGTCTTCTTTGTACCGTCGCGTGCTTGTTCCGAACGCCGCCGTATGCTCCGGACATACGCCGAGGGCTTCTTGATGTCGACAAAGAGTTTTATGGCGCCGAACCCCAGTTCGTCGATCGCTGATTCTGGAATGAGATATCGCCGCCCGATTTTCACGAACCTCAATTCTCCGCGGCGGATCATAGCCCTGACCCCTCCGGGGCTGATGTGGAGGAGTTCGGCCACTTCTTCAACGGCATAGGTTGTTTCATACTTTGCTGCCAGAGCCATTAGGGTGTCCTCCATAAGGTCCCGTAAAATAAGATACTTTAAAGTAACTATATGCTTTGTGGTCAGTAATGTCAATAACATCATTAAGTTCTAACTATCGAGACTGCGATCCGGGGATCGAACCTGTCGAACGTGTGCCGTTGAAGGAGCGTCGATCGCGTCAATCGCGTCGATCGCGTCGTCGCGTTGATTGCGTCGATTGCGGCAATAGTGACTATTTGGTCTGTTCGGTCTATGCCTCAGGAAATCGCTTGTGGCGGTGAGCACGCAGCCGTCAGCGCCGGAGAAATCCCCCCGGTCCCCCCTTTTGAAAAGGGGGGGTGGTTGGGAGGGGGGAGCGCTGCCGGCGCATGGGGTATTCTCCCCCCCTTTATAAAAGGGGGGTGTGGGGGGATTTGATCGATCTGGTTCTGACCAAGACCAATTGCCGACGCAATCAACGCTATTAACGCTATCGACGCAACAGACTCGACGACGCGCAGACCGAACAGACCAAAGAGACAAGTGGATGGGGACTGACAGGGGGTGCGGCGTGGTGTACTATGAAGCCGGGTGGAACGCGACGAAGCGATGCTGTTGAGCGCCGTAAAGATAGGAGAGGGGATCGGTCATGACGACGAAAGAAAAGGTTGCTGAGCTTATCGAACGCCTGCCTGAGGAACTTCTCCAAGAGGTTCAACACTATGCCGAGTATCTCTATGCCAAATCGCAAGGCGAACAGTGGTCACGGATCTCTCTCGCCCAACTGGGTGCGCGTTACGAGCCAGATGAGGCGGAATATGCACGGTTGTTCGAAGAAGACAAGATGCTGTCTGGCCTCATCGCGTCAATAAACACCAACAATCACGCGTCTTTTGCTCCTCACTCCTAACTCTTAACTTTAATATTACTCAGAGCATACAATAGCTTGCACCCCCCTTTCGCAAAGGGGGGCGAGGGGGGATTTGAACGATCAGAAAATCCCCCTCAATCCCCCTTTTCCAAAGGGGGAGGGTGCCTGAGATGTTGTGCACGAGTGCAATCTATTAAGTGCTCCCCTTAATAACTCCTCACTCCTCACTTCCAAACATGTTGCGTCCCCGAATTATTCCCTGTCTGCTGGTCAAGAACGGTGGCCTGGTCAAGACGGTTCAGTTTGACCAGCCGAAATATGTTGGCGATCCTATCAATGCGGTGCGCATCTTCAATGAAAAAGAGGTCGATGAGCTGATTGTGGTCGATATTGACGCGACCGTTCAGAGCCGCGAACCTGACTACACGCTGATCAAGAATCTTGCGACGGAATGCCGGATGCCGTTGTGCTACGGCGGCGGCGTCAAGACGGTCGACCAGATCGAGCGGATCATCAGCCTCGGAGTGGAAAAGGTGGCGATCAGTTCTGCGGCGGTGAGCACGCCTGAGCTGATTTCGGAGGCGGCCGCGCGGGTGGGCAGCCAGAGCATCGTAGTGGTGA
The DNA here is from genome assembly GCA_902196205.1 of Candidatus Methylomirabilis lanthanidiphila. Classification (NCBI taxonomy): domain Bacteria; phylum Methylomirabilota (SeqCode); class Methylomirabilia (SeqCode); order Methylomirabilales (SeqCode); family Methylomirabilaceae (SeqCode); genus Methylomirabilis (SeqCode); species Candidatus Methylomirabilis lanthanidiphila. The sequence goes on from CABIKM010000017.1 coordinate 53,139, forward strand.
TGGATGTCACAAAGAACGGGCGTAACTCCAACCGTTACGAGGTGTGTACCCACAACGGCACCCGGTCAACCGGGCTGCATCCTGTGGCGTGTGCCAAGCGGGCTCAGGCGTTAGGGGCCGGTGAGGTTGTGGTGAATTCAATAGACCAGGATGGGACGATGCAGGGCTACGACCTTGATCTGATCCGAGAGGTACGAGAGAGCATCAGCCTGCCGCTGACGGCATTGGGCGGGGCGGGCTCGCTGAAGGACATCGCCGGGTTGATCGACTTGTTCGGGATCATCGGCGCGGCGGCAGGCAGCCTGTTTGTCTTCAAGGGGAAGTATCGGGCGGTGTTGATAAATTATCCGAGTCGGGCGGAGAAAGACGGGATTGCGTCGGTCGCGTCTATAGCGTCTGTTGCGTCGGGTGGGGCGAGTGAGGAGTGAGGGGTGAAGGGTGGAAAGAATGCTTGCATGAGTCGGAGGCGCGGGCTATCGTGTAGCTGGGGGGGTGAGACGGCGAGGACGACCGAAAGGTTAGGGGTGGGGCGGGAGCCCTCCAGCAGAAGTGAGGCCATGTACGATGACGACGAAGGTTCGGATGACAGCTCAGGACTTGTGGCGCCTCGGGGAAGGCGATGTTCGGCGCGAGTTGGTCAACGGCGAGGTCATAGAGATGACCCCAGTTGGTGGAGTGCATGGTAAAATTACATTGCGGGTGAGCCGCAAGCTGGTAGAGCATGTGGACCAGCAGGGAGGCGGAGAGGTGCTGGTAGGCGATGTGGGCTTCGTACTGAACCTCCCGACCGATCCCGAGCGGGTACGCGCTCCCGATGTCGCCTTTGTCGCGAGCGACCGGCTCCCTGAAGGGCAACTCCCCCAGGGTTTTCTTCATGGTGCTCCTGATCTGGCGGTAGAGGTCCTCTCGCCCACGGATAACCCGGTCGATATCCAGCAGAAGGTGCGCGATTACTTAGACGCGGGAGCGCGCCTGGTATGGGTCATTGCGCCGGCTGCGCGGACCGCCACCGTGTATCGCGCCGATAGTTCGGCACGCCTGCTTCGTGAAACCGAGGCGCTGGAAGGTGAGACGGTCTTGCCGGGATTCCTGCTGCCGTTGGCCGAGATCTTCCGTTAGCTTCAGGTCCGCTTACCACGTTCCATTCCTTCATGCGACAATCCGAGCCCGCTCATCGGGCGATCGTCCATTCTTGAATTCCTACTGCGAACAGGTCTGATCTGGTACCCCCTGCCTGCTTTTCGATAGGATCCTGTGCAAAATCCCCCCTCGCCCCCCTTTATTAAAGGGGGGGTGGTTGGGGGGGGTGCGCTGCCGGCGCATGGGGTATTCCCCCCCTTTATTAAAGGGGGGGGAATATTAAAGGGGGGGGAATGGGGGGATTTGAAGCGGGGATGTCGGAACGGGAACGAGAGAGTTTCTAATCAATGAAACAGATCCTTCAAAACCTAAGAACCGGCGTGACTGAGCTGGCTGAGGTGCCGTGCCCGCGGGCGGGCAGCGGCCAACTGTTGATCCGCACGACGCGATCGTTGATCTCGGCGGGGACGGAGCGGATGCTCGTCGAGTTCGGGAAGGCCAACCTGATCGAGAAGGCGCGGCGGCAGCCGGATAAGGTCCGCATGGTGCTGGACAAGGTCAGGACCGACGGCCTGTTGCAGACGATCGAGGCGGTGCGCCGGAAGCTGGATCAGCCGCTGCCGCTCGGGTACTGTAATGTGGGCGTGGTGCTGGAGGTGGGGGAGGGTCTCACACAATTTCAGGTGGGCGACCGGGTCGCATCAAACGGCAAGCACGCCGAGGTGGTGTGTGTACCCGGGAACCTCTGCGCGAAGATTCCGGACGGTGTCGGCGACGAGGCGGCGGCCTTCACGGTGATCGGCGCGATTGCGTTGCAGGGGATCCGCCTGGCCCAACCGGCATTGGGGGAGACCTGTGTGGTGACGGGATTGGGGCTGATCGGGCTGGTGGCGGTGCAGCTTCTGATCGCCCACGGGTGCCGGGTGCTGGGCGTCGATCGTGACCCGGCGAGGCTGGAGCTGGCCCGGCGGTGTGGCGCGGAGACGGTCGACCTGTCACGGGGAGAGGACCCTCTTGCTGCAGCGCAGGCGCTGTCGCGCGGACGCGGGGTGGATGCGGTGGTCGTGGCCGCCTCGACCACGAGCAGTGAGCCGATGCATCAAGCGGCGCTGATGTGCCGCAAGCGCGGGCGGATCGTGCTGGTGGGGGTGACGGGGCTTGAACTGTCGCGGGCCGATTTCTATGAGAAGGAGCTGACGTTTCAGGTCTCCTGCTCCTACGGTCCCGGCCGCTACGACCCGGCGTACGAGGAAAAAGGGCAGGATTATCCGGTCGGATTCGTCCGCTGGACCGCGCAACGCAACTTTGAAGCGGTGCTGGACATGATGGCGGCGGGACGGCTGGATGTGACGCCGTTAATCTCGCACCGGTTTACCGTCGAGCAGGCCGAGCAGGCGTATGTGCTGGTAGGCGGCGCAGGACCCTCGCTGGGCATTCTGTTGGAGTATCCGGGTCAGGAGGAGACACCAGCCAATGAACTGCGCCGTTCATCGCTGGTTCTGGCCCCGCCCGCTGCTGTCGGAGGGCAGGCGACCGTGGCCTTTATCGGGGCCGGCAACTACGCCTCCGGGGTGTTGATCCCGGCCTTCAAGGCGACCGGTGCGCGGCTGAAGTCGGTGGTGTCGAGCGGTGGGGTCAGCGGCCTGCACGCGGGACGCAAGTTCGGCATCGAGACGGCCACGACCGACGCTGATAGCGTCTTTGCCGATCCGCAGGTGAATGTGGTGGTCATTGCGACGCGCCATGACAGCCATGCGCGCCTTATCTGCCGGGCCCTCCAGGCCGGCAAGCATGTCTTCGTCGAAAAGCCGCTGGCGCTGACGATGGATGAGTTGGCGGAGATTGAGCGGGTGTATTGGGAGGTACGAGACACTCCCCCCGCACCCCCCCGAAATCCCTCCGCACCCCCCTTTAATAAAGGGGGGGAAAGAAAGGGGGGACAGGCGCCGGGGCCGCCGTTGTT
>CABIKM010000018.1 GCA_902196205.1 Candidatus Methylomirabilis lanthanidiphila
GGGCGTTACACCTTTCATCCCCATGGGTGCGCCGGAGGCGCATGCGGTATTCCCCTCTCCCCCAACAGGGGGCGAGGGTATCTTATTTGTGGCTGTCACTGATTGGGCGCTGGAGTTGGATTGAACGAGTGAGGCGCCACGCATGTCGAGCGCTGTCAGGATTCCGGCCAGGATCATCGACGGGGTCGGCGGGCAGCCGCCAACAACCACATCGACCGGCACAATGGCCGATACGGGCCCCACGACCCCATATCCGCCCGCGAAGATCCCGCAATCCCTGGCACAATCGCCGATGGCGACCACGATCTTCGGATCGGGGGTGGCGTCATAGGTGCGCTTAAGGGGGTCGGCCATATTGCGCGTCACCGGACCTGTGACCAACAGACAATCCGCATGGCGCGGCGAGGCGACGAAATGCATCCCGAACCGCTCCAGGTCATAGTAGGGATTGTTCAGCGCTCCGATCTCCAACTCACACCCGTTGCACGAACCCGCGTCTACCTCTCGGATGTGAAGCGAGCGACCAAAGAGGCGCCGAGCGCGCTCGTCGACCTGCCGCGCAATGGCCTCGATCTGTGTGTCGTCATGGGTGCGCACCAGCGGCTCAGTCACCACCGGTGTTGTCCAGATCTTTCTCGCGAGTGTCAGCATCCCGACATATTACCCAGAGTCTAAAATAGCTTGCATCCCCCCTTTCGCAAAGGGGGGCGAGGGGGGATTTGAACGATCAGGAAATCCCCCTCAATCCCCCTTTTCCAAAGGGGGAGGTTGCTTGAGATGCTATGCAACAGTGCAATCTATTTAGCGCTCCCCTTAATAACTTCTCCCATTGCCACACCGCGTCGGCGTCGGGGTTCCTCCCCTAGCGGCGCTTGGGCGACTGTGTCTGCTCGAGTCGTATCTCCTCAAGCATCCCGCGAACGCCGATCAGGTGGTTGTTGAAGATTTCTCTCGCCGCATCGAGCAGCTTAAAGAGAGACGGGTCGCTCACGGAATAGTAGACGCTCGACCCCTCCTTACGGGCCACCACAATCCCCTTATTGCGAAGGACCGCGAGCTGCTGCGAGGCGTTGGCCGGCTCAATCGAGAATTGCCGGCTGATCCCGTTGACCGTCAGCTCTCCGGTGCGCAACGCATCCAGGATTGAGATCCTCAGCGGGTGCGCCAGCGCCTTGAAGAAGTCGGCTTTGAAGTTGCTCAGTTGTTGTCTCATCGCGCTCCAACGTCCACATGTGCGCATTATTGCATCTGCAAATATTCCTATATCTATACCCTTTGTGCCCTCGTGTCAAGAGTGCAACGGCAGTCTTTGTCTTCGCGACTTCCAAAAGGATCACACTTTTGGGATACTGACGCGGACAACCATCAAGCAAAGGGGTGCGTATGAGCGAGTGGAAGGAACGACGGATCGCACGAACCTATCGACCAGGCGATGGGCGGGAGGCAAAACACAGCCTCCTCAGCGAGACGCTCCTGAGCCTGATACGGGAAGAGCCGCTGCGCGAGCGGACCGTTCTGGATGTCGGGTGCGGCAACGGGCGTTTGACCTTCGCCTTGGCGGAAGAGACCGGTCGGATCATTGGAATCGACTGGTCGGATCAGGCGATCGAGCAGGCGGCCGAGCGTGCGCGCGCCCAAGGCCTCAGCCGCGTCGCGTTTATCTGCTGCGACGCGGAGCGGATCGACTACGCCGAGCTGGGTCCGATCGATCTGGTGGTTGCCCATCTCTGTATGTCCGACGAGATCCTTCGACGGGCGGGCGCCGTCCTGGCGCCGGGCTGCTGTATCGCCTTTTCAACCCTTCATAAAGACCAATGGAAGGAAAGCGGCAGGAGTTCCCGATTCGCCTACGGCGAACAGGATGTCGAAACGGCGCTCGCAGCCGTAGGATTCGAACCCGTCTATCTTGGAAGCGAGCATCAAATACTGTCGTTTGCCGCGGCAGATGACGCCCTGGCCTACCTGGAGGAGTCGGGTCTCGTCAGTAAATGGAAAGCAGAAAGCCGCTGGGAGGGGTTTCTCGCGTATCTGGAGCGCGGCGGGAGAGAGTTGACGATCAGAGCGAGGGTGACGGTGAAAGCGCGCAGGCGATCAGCGCCTGCGTGATCTCCGCGTGTACATCGGGATCGGTCTCGCGAGTACGCGCGTCGTCGAGCGCCGCGCGCGCCTCGGTCGTGCCGATCCGTCCCAGGGCCCAGGCGGCATGGCTCCGGACCAACGGCTCCGGATCGGCCAGGAGTGGCGTCAGGGCCGGGACCGATTTCTCGGAGCCGTTGTTGCCGAGCGCCACGGCGACGTTTCGCAGAAAGCCCCGCCGCTTGGAACGCTTGATGGGGCTCCCCTTGAATCGCGATCGAAACTGTTCGTCGCCAAGCGCCAGAAGAGGGATCAGCTCCGGCGCATGCAGGCCCTCGCGAGGCTGAAACGCAGGCTCTTTCGAGGCCCCGATATTGATATTATACGGGCAGACCTCCTGACAGATGTCGCAGCCGAAGATGTGATCGCCGATCAACGGCCGCATCTCGGCCGGGATGCGCCCCTTCAACTCGATCGTCAGGTACGAGATGCAGCGACGGGCATCCAGTCGATACGGGCCGACAAAGGCATCGGTCGGACAGGCCTTCAGGCACAGATCGCACGAGCCGCACCGGTTCCTGATCGGCTGATCTGCCGGCAACTCCAGGCTTAAGAATAGCTCGCCCAAAAAAAAATACGAGCCGTGCTGCGGGGAGATGAGGAGCGTATTCTTGCCGATCCACCCGATCCCCGCCCGGACCGCGAACTCGTGCTCCAGTACCGGTCCGGTATCGACGTAGACCTTGCCCTGGATCTCCCCGCCGACGGTGTCGCGAATCCAACTGAGCAGCGACTCCAGTCGGCTCTCCATCATCTCGTGATAGTCGTCCCCCCACGCATAGCGGGAAATCCATCCCCTGGGGACGCCTGTGTCGCGGGTCTCGTGCGGGAAGGGGGTAGCGTAGTTGATGGCGACCGAGACGACCGAGCGCGCCCACGGCATCCACGTGTGCGGGTGGCGTCTGGCCTGCTCGGTGCGCGCCATATAGGCCATCTCGCCGCTGTACCCTGCCTGCAGCCAGTCGGCGAATGCCTGTTCATGAAGGGGGTCGTCGACCGGCGCGATTCCGACCAGTTCGAACCCCAGCCTGCGGGCCTCGCCTGTGATCGCCTGAGCCAACCGCTCAGGGGTCAGCGCGACCACGTCGGGCTCCTGCGGCTTCGCGTTCATCGACGATTAGCGCGCCGTCTTGACGATTCGCAGCCGCGGCCTCTTCGCCTTCTCCGCCAGCCGCGCCTGGAATCGAACCGCATCCTCGGCCATAAAGAGATTATTGAAGAGACAGTAGGTGGGCAGATCGCCGCCACACGCCGCCTTCAGCCGCTCAAGGTCCTCATCGGTGTGGACATATCGGTAACCGGTGAGGCCGTGCAGCCGGTAATAGCGGATGGCACCGTAAAGCGATCTGTCTTTGAGCGGGTCAACGACATGAAGCAGATCCAGCTCGCGACACAGACCGTGGACGGTATCCGCCGTCCAGTCCCCTCGCGGCTCCCAGGCGGCATGCCAGCCGGTGCGGTCGATCGTCGCAAAGAAACGGCGAAGGTTTGCGATATGTTCGGGCGTCGGCGTAAAGCTCGGCGGGCATTGAAAGACGATGATTGAGGCTCCCAGGGCGGCCGCAAATTCCCGCGTTTGGGTCCAGGCTGCGACAACCTCCTCTGTCGGCCGAAACGCGCCGTAACGGTCTTTGAATTCATGCGGGATCGGCTTGGCGAGGCGTCGATAGGTCGGGCTCGACGGCTCGTGTGTAATGAGCTGCCATGCCTTCATGGTAAATTCAAAACCGGCCGGCGCCCCGGCCCGCCATCGCGCTCCCGTGCTGACCCGCGGGAGTTTATAAAAGGTCTGTTGGATCTCAACGATCGGAAAGGTTTTGTAGTATTCCGGCTGCCTCATGGCGAAGCCGCAGGTTCCCACCTTGGCCTGGGTCACCGAATCTGCTCTTCGTCGAATGGGGTATCTTCGGACGGAGAAGACGGAGAAGAGGACGACGACAATGGCCGGGGGCCCCTCGCGTCCATCCAGGACCGCGTGGCGGCAAGGGCCGACATCAAGAAGGCCGAGCTGGTGAGCAGGAACCAAGTGGTCAGCCAGTGTACGACCCAGATCGTCTCAGGGGCAGGGGACGGGCCGACCCACAGCCACTGCACCGCCTTGATAAGGAGCAGCAGAAAACCCGCCCAAGCGGTTATCGCGATAAGCAGCCAGTGCCCCGGCCCGGGTGTCCGCCGGTAGGTCCGGACCAGCAGCGCAACCAGCAGTAGCGATGCGACGGGGATAAGCCACAGGAGCGGCTCATACGGCACAGGACGGCCTCTGAGCGACTGTCCGAGAGCGAGCTCCAGGCCCGCAATCGAGATAACCCGATGGACCCCGTAGCGGCCGGCGATGACCCAGGGCAGGAAGAAGAGACCCAACGGAACGACCCCGGCCCAGGGCGCCTTAGTCCAGCGTTGTGGAGCAGCCGGCGTCCTCGGCAGCGCGGTAAATCTGACGCCGCACTGCCAGCACGCGCTGGCGCCGGTGACTTTACGCGCGCCGCAGGACTGGCAGGCGCCGATCGGGTAAGTGCTCATTCATGCTCACGGACCGTCCATCACAAGGTCCGTCCTCCGCATGTCTATAGTGCAGACGTTACGCCTCTGCTGTCAAGGTCTTTCCATGCCCCGCCGGCGCGGGGAATGTCGTTACGACATCTGACTGGAGAGTCGATCCCATTCTGCCGTTAATTCCGCGACCCGTCGTGTGGTCTGTGTATGCCGCTCCAACGTCTCCTGGAATCGTTCTTTATCCCGGTACGTCTCGGGGTCGGCGAGCGTCTGGGACAGTTCCTCCAGGCTCTTTTCAGCCGCGGCCACCTCTGCCTCGATCTTGGACAGCGACGACTGGATGGAGCTTGACGTTCGGTGTATTTGGTTGCGCGTCTGGGCCTCGGCCCGTTTCTGCTCTTTCGTCTTCCGTTCCCGTGAACGCGCCTCCTTGACTCCGGATCCCTGTGCCGCCGAGACCGCGGCAGTTGCCGAACTGGGTTCGGCCTGCCTGTTGTCGGCGACCTCTTCCGCCATCAACTGTTTTTTATAGAGATAGTAATCGTAATCCCCGGCATACGGCGTCGCCGCTCCGTCCCGAACATCAATGATCCTGTTGGCCACGGTCCGGATAAAATGCCGGTCATGGGTAATGAAGCAGATCGTTCCGGGAAAGTCGCGGAGCGCCTCTTCCAGCACATCGCGGGAGGGGATGTCCAGATGGTTCGTCGGCTCGTCCAGCAGCAGCAGGTTGGCCGGGCGGATCAACATCTTGGCCAGGGCCAGCCGGCTCTTCTCTCCGCCGGAGAGGACCGCGACCTTCTTCTTCACGTCGTCTCCGGAAAAGAGAAATCGCCCAAGGATCGCCCGGAGGAAGGACGACTCTTCCATGGGCGCGGCGGACGTGATCTCGTCAAGGACCGTGTTGGCAGGGTTCAACAGCTCCAACTGATGCTGAGCGTAATAGGCGGTTGTCACGTTATGGCCCAGTATCCGTTCGCCCTTCTCAAACGGCAGGACGCCGGCCAGCAGCTTCAGCAGGGTCGATTTCCCCGCCCCATTGGGTCCTATCAGGGCTACCCGTTGCCCACGGCGCAGCTCAACATTCAGGGCGCGATAGATCGGATTATTGTCATAGGACTTGTCCAGATCGATCAGTCGAATGACCGTCTCGCCGCTCCGTAGAGGCTCCGGAAAAGAGAATCGGACCCGTTTCTGCTGAGGGGCCAGCTCCACCTTATCCATCTTGTCCAGCAGTTTGATCCGACTCTGGACCTGGCGGGCCTTGGTGGCCTTATACCGGAACCGGTCGATAAAGGCCCGGGCATCCTCAATCTTTTTCTGCTGGTTCTTCGCCGTCGCCTCCAGGATCTCCCTCGCCTCTGCCTTGGCCGCCACAAACTGGTCGTAATTGCCGGTGTAGGCGACCAGTTGCTGGTGCTCCACCTCCACCACCCGGTTGACCAGACGGTTCATGAAATTCCGATCGTGGGAGATGAGCAGGATCGCGCCGGCATAGGCGGCGAGGAACTTCTCCAGCCAGATGACCGATTCCAGATCCAGATGGTTCGTGGGTTCATCCAGCAGAAGCGCGTCCGGCGAGGACAGGAGCAGCTTGGCCAACGATGCGCGCATGCGCTGACCTCCGGAGAAATGCTCCAGCGACCGGGACAGATGTTTCTCCTTGAAACCGAGGCCGGTGAGGATCTCTTTGGCCCGTGCCTCCAGGGAATATCCGCCGAGCTGCTCGTACTTGGTCTGGAGGTCGCCGTAATGGGCCAACAGTTCGTCGACCGCCTCCGGTGGGGCCGAGGCGATCTCCTCTTCCAGCAGGCGGAGATGACGCTCGATAGACGACGCTTCCGAGCCGCCGGCCAGCACCTCCTCCAGTACGGACTTACCCTGATGGGTCTCCAACTCCTGGGTCAGATAGCCGATCACGGCCCTGTTGTTGATCGCGATCACGCCGCTGTCGGGGGTGATGCGCCCCGCAATCATCTCCAGCAGTGTCGTCTTCCCTGCGCCGTTGGGTCCCACCAGCGCGACCCGGTCCTCAAGCCCGATCCGCAGGGAGACGTCCGCGAACAGCACGCGGCCGCCGAAGCGTTTAGACACCTGTTGAATGGAGATCATAGTGCTCACAGTATAGGAGGACGAAGGCAGCGGCGTCAAACATCATAGAGGTCCTATATGCACTCACTGCGCAGATAAAAGCCCGTTGACCGAGCGTATCCTGTGCGCTATCATTTTGATAGCAGTTGTGCGTTCAAGAATAAGGAGGGTGTATATGGCGCAACTCTTAGTCCGTGATTTGGATGAGCGAGTCGCCCAACGACTCAAGAACCGGGCGGCCCAACACAAACGGTCGCTACAAGCCGAGGCGAAGAAGATCCTTGAGGAAGCGGTACCTGACTCCGACGCAGCGTGGAAGCGTATCGATCGTATCTTCAACCGCTTCAAGCGTTCCGGTCGCAGATTCAGTGACAGCGCGACGCTGATCCGAGAGGATCGCAATCGGTGAGCGCCTATGTGGTCGATGCCAGTGTCGGCGTAAAATGGTTCATTCCTGAGGTGCACAGTGAGGCCGCGCGGCGGCTGCGAGCAGCGGAGACCATACTGCACGCTCCCGAACTCTTCCTCTTGGAGCTCAACAGCGTTCTCTGCAAGCTCGTCCGGCGAGGGGAGCTCACAACCCGGGAAGCCCACGCGCTACATCGCGAGGTCTCAAGAGTGCCGGTAAGGCTTCATGCTGACGAGCCGTTACTTCGTACCGCATTCGGTATGGCGCTTGAACTCCGGCACAGCCTATACGACTGCGTATATCTTGCGTTAGCAGTCGCCCTCGGCGCCCAGCTTGTCACCGGTGACCGTAAGCTCATAGAGACACTATCCGGCACACCATTTGAACGATTCCTCTGCTGGGTTGAAGACTTGCCTATGAAGGGAGATGTGCAGCACTGACCCGTTTCAATCCATCCCCCAATCCGAAGGTCATCGATCGAGTCGTAGGGCAAACGTCTCAGCTCGCTTACACCCACCCGGAAGGCCGTGTCATCTCGTAAGGGCGGACCTGCGTGTCCGCCCTCTCATCCACCGCAATAGCTCGTAATCCTGCGGTGACACGCCATTAAGCATGAAAACCTCGCCTTTTTACCGTGAAACTCTTTGACACCGGACAGGGGTGATACTACACTGTGAGTACGTTGGAATATCAGGAGAGGAGGGATCGCTATGGTGAAGCGCCTGACTAAGCATGGCAACAGCCTGGCCCTTGTGATCGATCGTGGGGTATTAGACCTTCTTGAGATCGATGCCGACACCCCCCTTTCGGTGACGACCGACGGCAAGTGCCTGATTGTCACGCCAGTGCGGGACCCGGAAAGGGAAAAGCTCTTTCGCGCTGCACTGGAAGAAGGAAACCGGAAATACGGAAAGATGCTCAAGCGTCTGGCAGATTAGCGAATGTCGCCCGTCTTCCTCAGCCTTGACGAGGTCATCGAGATCCATCGGGATATGATCGAGCGGTATGGCGGAAGCGCCGGCATCCGCGACATGGGCCTATTGCAATCGGCCGTTGCCATGCCTCAGACCGGATTTGGCGGCGAGTTTCTGCACGCGGATCTCTTTGAGATGGCCGCCGCCTACCTGTTCCATATTATACAAAACCACCCATTTATCGATGGTAACAAGCGCGTCGGATCGATGACCGCTTTCGCATTCCTCAAGCTGAACGGGCTGACGCTTGCGGCCTCTGAAACTGATTTCGAACAGGTCGTTCTGGAGGTCGCAAGGGGCCGACTCAACAAGGCCGCGATCGCCGAGTTCCTCAGAACACACTCCCGCCGCTAGTATCCAGCACCTTTCTGGATGTCCGCCTTTGCACGCATCGCAATAGCTCATGAACTCGCGGTGGTATGCCTTTTCTGTTTCCTCGCCCCCCGGGTACCCTCTGGGTGCGGAGAGGACGAAGGTGAGGGGGGCGGTCAGGGGAAGCCGCGCGCCCGCGCGGGGCGCTTCAATGGGGCCATGGCTCGGAGGCCTCAAAACGTATCAGATTCGGACCTCTCAAGCTTTAGGGGGAACAGAAGAAGGAGATTGCACACAATATTGTATTATGTTAGCATTTATCCGGATCGGGGGAATAATTATGCCTATTACCCAACTCTCAGAAAAGGGTCAGATTCTGGTGCCTAAGGCGCTTCGCCGCAAGCTGGGCTTGAAGCCGGGCGCAAGAGTCCAGTTGACCGAAGAAGAAGGGCGACTGACCCTCTCGCCCGTTCCACCAGACCCGATCGCCGCCGCCACCGGCTTTCTCACAGGGCACTTCTCGTTGACGGCCGATCTCCGCCGAGAGCATCGAGAGGAAATCCGCCGTGAGCGAAAAACTCGTACTTGATAGCTTCGCGCTCGTTGCCCTCTTTCACAAGGAACCGGGCTGGCAAGGCGTGCAAGCGGCGTTCTACGAGCAGGAGAAAGCGCGCACGCAGGCCCTCCTCAAGTCGTACTCACCAACGATCAGGAGTTCCGAGCCGTCGAGCAACTCATCAAGATCCGGTGGCTGACCGGATAACCATCCCGCGTCCTTACACCCCACTTCTCATGCCTCCCTACGTATCCCTCCCCGGCTTCATTCGCCGTTACGAATTGTCCCACATCGAACGGGGTACGCGATGTGCTCCTGTAGGGGCGCGATTTATCGCGCCCTAGTTTCAATCGACACCACACGTCCACGCGCCCGCGCCGGGTGAGACCAGGAAGCCCAAGCCCAAGGAAAGCTGTTTGTACGCGATGGCCCAGGTCTCAAAAGAATGCGTCATTCCGGGCTTGACCCCGGATCGGGTCCGGGGCAGGCTCCTGAATCCAGTTCTTCGGCTCTCGTTCCCCCTCTTTTTTTCGCAATCATGCCCGCCGCCGTCGCGCCTTATGACGCAATGTCTAGGTGGCCGTCGTTTCAATCCACGCCCCCGCGCGGGGGGCGACCGACGCTCACGGCTAACTTTATCGGAAACGGCCTGTTTCAATCCACGCCCCCGCGCGGGGGGCGACGTCTGAGAAGGGGCAAACACGGACGCATAACGTGTTTCAATCCACGCCCCCGCGCGGGGGGCGACTCCGTGCCAAAAGTCGAATACCGAAATGGTACTGGTTTCAATCCACGCCCCCGCGCGGGGGGCGACCCGACTTCCCCCTCCACCACACATATCCTCTGGAGTTTCAATCCACGCCCCCGCGCGGGGGGCGACCCAATACGTGTATTGGTTGTCGCATCGCACACGTGTTTCAATCCACGCCCCCGCGCGGGGGGCGACAAACAACACCCATCCAATAATCCACGCAATACAAGTTTCAATCCACGCCCCCGCGCGGGGGGCGACCGGCACGGATCAACACGTCACGCGTCGGATCGTAGTTTCAATCCACGCCCCCGCGCGGGGGGCGACGCCACCCCTTCGCTAACCGCTCCTCCGGTATCCAGTTTCAATCCACGCCCCCGCGCGGGGGGCGACTGCTCGCCATCGGCATCCTCATCGGCTGGGCGGTGTTTCAATCCACGCCCCCGCGCGGGGGGCGACATGACCTTGATCGGTGCAGCGTTGGCGATTTACGGTTTCAATCCACGCCCCCGCGCGGGGGGCGACTGAGCTCGCGACAGCAGTAGGCTGGCTAACCGAGTTTCAATCCACGCCCCCGCGCGGGGGGCGACCAGCGCGGTTCGGATCGCCAAGGCGAGTGATTTAGTTTCAATCCACGCCCCCGCGCGGGGGGCGACCAAGGACCATGGCAGCATATCGAGCGGCAATTATGTTTCAATCCACGCCCCCGCGCGGGGGGCGACTCAACCACTACATCTAGTAGGTCGGCTCAAGACGTTTCAATCCACGCCCCCGCGCGGGGGGCGACGTGCATCGTTGAGCTACAGCGCATACCCACCAGGGTTTCAATCCACGCCCCCGCGCGGGGGGCGACTGATAGATCACGAAGTCGGTGGGCATCAGCTTCAGTTTCAATCCACGCCCCCGCGCGGGGGGCGACGGAAGCGCGGGAGCACAATGGCGTCACGTCTGATGTTTCAATCCACGCCCCCGCGCGGGGGGCGACCAATCGCCGCTCCGAGTGCGGAGAACGTCAACGAGTTTCAATCCACGCCCCGCGCGGGGGGCGACCCATGTGCAATGGCGGGGCGGGTTGACGTTACGAGTTTCAATCCACGCCCCCGCGCGGGGGGCGACATGTAGGAGCTCGTTTACCGAATATGCGTTATACGTTTCAATCCACGCCCCCGCGCGGGGGGCGACTCCCCCCTCGATGCACCGGCATGGCGTGGGGTGTTTCAATCCACGCCCCCGCGCGGGGGGCGACTTATATTTCTTGTCTAGCATGTACGATTTCTCTTGTTTCAATCCACGCCCCCGCGCGGGGGGCGACCTGTTGGATGGTGAGATGTCGCGCGCGCGTTGGACGTTTCAATCCACGCCCCCGCGCGGGGGGCGACTGAAACGGTAGATGTTCGGTGCATGCATCGCGCAGTTTCAATCCACGCCCCCGCGCGGGGGGCGACGGTGCGAACTTGCTACTGGCATGGAGGTGATATGGTTTCAATCCACGCCCCCGCGCGGGGGGCGACTGGAGGCCGTTCAACGCTACGCCGCCCGTCGTATGTTTCAATCCACGCCCCCGCGCGGGGGGCGACAACAACCAACACGGAGGGAAGGAAGATGAACCAGTTTCAATCTGTCAGCGGTCATGCAATAATCCCTCCCTGCGGTCATTGAAA